>NZ_JASCYH010000002.1:0-188895 GCF_030011715.1 Gulosibacter sediminis
CCTGCCTCCTTCCGTCTGGTGGGCTCGGATTTGTGTATAAGAGACAGGCGCGAGCAGCCGGGCGTGCGCGCGCACGTCGCCCTGCAGCGCGAGCACGCCGATGATCGGCGCGGGGCTCACCAGCCGCGCTCGGAAAGGCGGTGCGGCTGGGCGAGGTCGGCGACGTTGATGCCGACCATCGCCTCGCCAAGACCGCGCGAGACCTCGGCGATGACGTCGGCGTTCTCGAACAGGGTCGTCGCCTTGACGATCGCGGCAGCCCGGGCCTCAGGGTTGCCCGATTTGAAGATGCCCGAGCCGACGAACACGCCGTCGGCGCCGAGCTGCATCATCATCGCTGCGTCGGCGGGGGTCGCGACGCCGCCGGCGACGAACATGACGACGGGCAGCTTGCCGGTCGATGCGACCTCCTCGACGAGGGCGTACGGGGCCTGGAGCTCCTTCGCGGCAACGTAGAGCTCATCCTTCGAGAGCGACGAAAGCGCGCGGATCTCGGAGCTGATCTTGCGGATGTGCTTCATCGCCTCCGAGACGTCGCCGGTGCCAGCCTCGCCCTTCGAGCGAATCATCGCGGCGCCCTCGTTAATGCGGCGCAGGGCCTCGCCGAGGTTGGTCGCGCCACAGACGAAGGGCACGTCAAACTGCCACTTGTCGATGTGGTTGACGTAGTCAGCCGGCGAGAGCACCTCCGACTCGTCGATGTAGTCGACCTTGAGCGACTGGAGCACCTGCGCCTCGACGAAGTGGCCGATGCGGGCCTTGGCCATGACGGGAATCGACACCTCGGCGATGATCGCGTCGATGAGGTCGGGGTCGCTCATGCGGGCGACGCCGCCCTGGGCACGAATGTCGGCGGGAACGCGCTCGAGCGCCATGACCGCGACGGCGCCGGCATCCTCAGCGATGCGGGCCTGCTCGGGCGTGACGACGTCCATGATCACGCCGCCCTTGAGCATCTCGGCGAGACCGCGCTTGACGCGGTCGGTGCTCGGGCTGGCGTTGGTGGGGGGAGTTGCAGAAGTGGTCATGTCCTCCATCCTGCGAGGTCAATTGGCCCATTGGAAGATCCACTATCACTGGACTTTGTTAGACCACTTCGGCAGACTCGAGCCATGCGCTCTCCCGAAATCACCGAGCTTTCCGTGTCGCTCGACCGCGCGCATCCGCTGCCACTGCCGCAGCAGCTCGCGGGTTCAGTGCGGGCGCTCATCGACCGCGGCGTGCTGCGAGCCGGGGATGCGCTGCCCTCGTCGCGGGCGTGGGCCGCGCGGCTCGGAGTCTCGCGCGGCACCATCGTGACCGCCTTCGAACAGCTGACGGCCGAGGGCTATCTCACGTCGCAGACTGGCGCCGCGACCACCGTGAACCCCGCGCTTGGGCAGACGCACCCTGGCCGGCGTGATGCGGCGCGGGGTGCAGCCGGCATCCCCTCGCTCCCGAGTACCGGTGGCCGCGCACCCGAGACCTCCCTCGACCCCATTGACCTCCTCCCAGGTCAACCCTCGACCGGCACCCTGCGCACGCCCGCGTGGCGGCGCGCGTGGCGCAACGCGGCCGACGCCGACCTCGCGACGCTGCCGCTCGCGGGCGACCCGCGCTACCTCGCCGCCGTGAGCGAGCACTTTCGGCGGATGCGCGGGCTCGCCCGCGACGCCGGCAACTTTCTCGTCACGGCCGGGGCCCGCGAAGGCCTCGCGCTCATCGTGCAGACGATCGCGGCCGAGCGGGCCGGCGCCGCGCCGGTGCGTGTCGGTGTCGAGTCTCCCGGCTACCCCTCGCTGCGCCGCGTGCTCGCGCGCCTCGGCTGCGAGCTCGTGCCACTCAAGGTCGACCGTGACGGGCTGCGCACCGACCGGCTCCCCCGTGGCGCGGCGAAGCCCGACCTCGTGATCGTCACGCCGAGCCACCAATACCCGTTTGGCGGCTCACTGCCCATCTCCCGCCGCCAAGACCTGCTCGCGTGGGCGCGCACCGAGTGCGTGCTCATCGTCGAGGACGACTTCGACTCCGAGCTCCGGTACGTCGGCCAGCCGCTGCCGACACTCACCGCGCTCGACCGCACGGGCGACGGCACCGTCGCGCTCCTCGGCACGTTTTCGTCGACCGTCGCGCCGACAATCGGCATTGGGATGCTCGGTGCGCCGGCGCCGTTGCGGGAGCGGCTGCTCGCGACGCGCGCCGACCTCGGCACCCCGGTCTCGGCAGTGACGCAGCGGGCGTTCGCCGAGTACCTCGCCTCGGGTGAACTGGCTCGACACGCCGCTCGGATGCGCCGCAGTTATCGCCAGCGCCGCGCCGCGGTGCTCGCGGTGCTCGGCGACCTGCCTCAGGTCGAGGTCTCCCCCATGGATGGCGGCCTCCACGCCGTGATTCACACGCGACGCGATGAGGCCGAGCTCATGGCAGCGTGCGAGCGGGCTGGCGTGCGGGTGTCTCCCGGCGCCGTGTACTGGCGTGAGCCGAGCAGTGCGTCACCGAGCGGCCCGAGCGGCGCGAGCAGCGCATCCGCCTCGGGCAGCATCGTCATCGGCTACGCGCACCTCTCGGAGGCGCAACTCGCCGAGGGACTCGCGCGCCTCCGCGCGGCGCTCTAGCGCGAGCGCGTGCGAGCTACTCGGCGTCCCAGAGGGCCGCGATCTCGGCGCGCTGCTCGCCGAGCAGACGCGGCATCGGCTTCGTGCGGCCGATGATCGGCAGGAAGTTCGCGTCGTTCGGCCAGCGCGGCACGATGTGCTGATGCAGATGCCCAGCAATGCCGGCGCCGGCGACCTCGCCCTGGTTCATGCCGATGTTGAAGCCACCGACGCCGCCCTGGTACTTCAGCACCGTCATCGCGCGCTGCGTGAGGTGCGCCATCTCCATGACCTCAGCGTCGGTCGCGAGGTCGTAGGTGGCGATGTGACGGTACGGGCAGACAAGCAGGTGCCCCGTATTGTAGGGGTACAGGTTCATCACGACGTAGCAGAGCTCGCCCCGCTTGACGATGAGGCCGTCCTCGTCGCTCTTGTCGGGCGCCGAGCAAAAGACGCAGGCATGGTCGGGCTTGCGCCGTTCCTCGCCATTGTCGATGTACGCCATGCGGTGCGGCACCCAGGTGCGCTCGAAGCCGTCGGGCACGCCGACGAAGTCGTCGGCCGGCTGCAGCTCGTAGGGTTCGCGCTCGCCCGTCATTACGCCAGCACGTCGGCGTCGGAGCTCACGAGCGTGTGCTCGCGGATGGCCGAGGTGATGAGCGCGATCGCTTCGTCGACGGGCACGCCGTTGCGCTGCGAGCCGTCGCGGAAGCGGAACGAGACGGCGCCCGCTTGGCGGTCGTCCTCACCCGCGATGAGCATGAACGGCACCTTCGCCTTGGTGTGCGTGCGAATCTTCTTCGGCATGCGGTCGGCCGAGTCGTCGAGTTGCGCACGAACGCCCTCGCGACGCAGGCGCGAGATGACCTCGCCGAGGTAGTCGGCATACTCATCGGCGACCGGAATGCCGACGACCTGCTCGGGTGCAAGCCAGACCGGGAACGCGCCCGCGTAGTGCTCAAGCATGATCGCGAAGAAGCGCTCGATCGAGCCGAGCAGGGCGCGGTGAATCATCACCGGCTGCTTGCGCGTGCCGTCGGCCGCCGCGTACTCGAGTTCGAACAGCTCAGGCTGGTTGAAGTCGAGCTGCACCGTCGAGAGCTGCCAGGTGCGGCCGATGGCGTCGCGCGCCTGCACCGAGATCTTCGGGCCATAGAACGCGGCGCCAGCCGGGTCGTCGACGAGGTCGAGCCCCGACTCCTCACCGACCTCGCGTAGGGTCTGCTCGGCGATCTCCCACTGCTCGTCGGTGCCGACCGACTTCTTGGGGTCGCGCGTCGAGAGCTCGAGGTAGAAGTCGTTCAATCCGAAGGCGCGCAGCGTCTCGAACACGAACTCGAGCTGGCGCTGAATCTCGCCCTTGACCTGCTCATCCGTCACGTAGATGTGCGCGTCGTCCTGCGTCAGGCCGCGCACGCGGGTGAGGCCCGAGAGCGTGCCGCTCTTCTCGTAGCGGTAGACCGTGCCGAACTCGGCAAGGCGCAGTGGCAGTTCGCGATAGCTGCGGGCGCGGGCGCGGAAGATGAGGTTGTGGAAGGGGCAGTTCATGGGCTTCAGGTAGTAGTCCTGGCCCTGCTTGGTGACGTTGCCTTCGTCGTCGGTGACCTCGTCGAGGTGCATCGCGGGGAACATGCCGTCCTTGTACCAGTTGAGGTGCTGGCTTGTTTCGAACAGCGCGCCCTTGGTGATGTGCGGCGAGTTGACGAGCTCGTACTCATGTTTGAGCAACTGCTCGCGCATGAACGACTCGATCTCGTGGCGGATGATGCCGCCTTTCGGGTGGAACACCGCGAGACCCGAGCCGATTTCGTCGGGGAAGCTGAACAGGTCGAGCTCGGCGCCGAGCTTACGGTGGTCGCGCTTCTGGGCCTCTTCGATGCGGGTCTTGTAGGCGACGAGCTCGTCCTTCGTCGGCCACGCGGTGCCGTAGATGCGCTGCAGCATCGGGTTCTTCTCGCTGCCGCGCCAGTAAGCGCCCGAGCTGCGCATGAGCGACCAGCCGTTGCCGATGAGCTTTGTCGACGGCAGGTGCGGGCCGCGGCAGAGGTCGTACCAGACGGTGTCACCCGACTTCGGGTCGACGTTGTCGTAGATCGTGAGCTCGCCGGCGCCGACCTCGACGTTTTCGCCGGCGTCACTGCCCGCGTTGCCCTTGAGGCCGATGAGCTCGAGCTTGTACGGCTCGCTGGCGAGCTCAGCGCGCGCATCCTCGTCGCTCACGACGCGACGGGCGAAGCGCTGGCCCTGCTTAACGATGCGCTGCATCTCTTTCTCGACGGCCTTGAGGTCGGCCGGGGTGAAGGGCTCTTCGACGTCAAAGTCGTAGTAGTAGCCGTCAGTGATGAACGGCCCGATGCCGAGCTTCGCGTCGGGGTGCAGCTTCTGCACGGCCTGCGCGGTGACGTGCGCGGCCGAGTGGCGCAGGATGTTCAGGCCATCTTCGCTGTCGATGGTTACCGCCTCCGCGGTCTGGCCCGCTTCGATCTCGCGGAAGAGGTCGAGCAGCTGACCGTCAACGCGCATCGCGACGATCGCGGGCTGCTTCGGGGCGTCCGCGAAGAGTTCGGTGCCCGTCGTCGTCGTGCTGGCCTCGAGTCGCAGGGGTGCTGGTGCGTTCTTGAGGTCTGGTGCAGACACGTCGTCTCCTACTTGCGCGGATGCGGTGGTTAAGTTGCCGGCGCACGGCGCGTCGGCTATCGAACGATTCTAGGTGGTGCGGGTTGCCCTAGCTGACCGTGGTGCCGCCGAGGGCGTCGACGAAGTCCTGCGGGTTGTCAACGTTGAGCAGCCAGTTCTCGCCGACGAGCAGGTGCGTCTGCACGGCGAGGTTCTTCGAGCGATCGACCGCGGCCGCGAGTTCTTCGGGGTTCGCGTAGACGGCCATGACGACGGTGTCGGAGCAGCGCCCAGCCTTGGCGTCGTAGTCGCCCGGGTCGATTTCCTCCCAGGACTCGCAGGTGCCGCCCGCGGCGACATACGCGTCGCGCAGCTCCTCGACAGTCGAGAATTCGGTCGCGTCACCGGTCACCGCGGGCACCGCTTCCCCGCCGCCCGAGCAGCCGGCCAACACTGCGCCGACCGCCGCCGCGATGCCGATTCCCTTGACCCGACGCATGCTGCTGCCACTCACCTGATTCACCGGGCCATCCTATCGACCCGGGAAGCCCGCAAGTGTTTCGTACGATGTCGGCGTCGCCGCTTCGAGCACGTCAGCGATCTCGTCGTTGATGGGCAGCCGGCGAATGAACGCCCCCATCGCCGCACAGACAGGCGCGGCCACGAGCAGCGGCTATGGCCCGACGGAACCCTCGGCGCGGCCCGCGACCGACGCGATGGCTGTGGCCACGAACGGTATGTGCCAGTCGACGTTCTCTACGACGAGCGCGCTAATCGGCACAGCGAGCGACGAGGCGAGCAACATCACGCTGACCCGCCAGGCGGTCTTCAACACACCCACGCCGAGCAGCCTGGGCAGCTCGCCCTGAATCGGCGTATGGATAGCTTGCGTGAAGAAGGCGCTCACGTCTGCGAAGGCGAGCACTCGAGCGGTCCTTCGCGACGCTCGCCGCCGCATCCCAGCCGTCGCCCGGGTTGCAAGCGTGCTCAGTCGGCGAGCGTGATGCCGAGGTGGTCAGCGAACGTTTCGGTGAGGTCAACGGCCTGGTGAAACGTCAGAATCGTGCCACGCATCGACGTTAGGCCGCGCACGCGGCTCAGTTCAGCGCCGCGCAGATCGAAGTGCTGCAACCTGGCCTGATCGAGGATGAGTGTGCGCACCGTGCACTCGTGGAACGCGACCCGGTCTGCGCGGGCCAGCGTCAAGTCGAGTTCGTCGATGACGCAGTTCTCGAAGCGAATATCGCGTGGCGTCGCGGCACGAAGGTTCACAAACGACATCTTGGATGCGGTGATTCGCACCCCGCGGAGGTCGGCCTCAGCAAGGTCGACGGCGCCGAGCCGGGAGCTTTCGATGTGCACGTCGCGCCAGTCAGAGCCGGCCGCCTTGAGCTCGGGTGCCCTGACTCGCTCGAGCCGAGTCTCAGCGATGCTGACGTTGCGGAGCTGCGCCGCGTGCACATCGAGCCCGAGGAACTCGCACTCGCTCACGCTCGAAAGTTCACGACCCGCGAGGTCAGCATCGATATACCGACGTGCCTCGTAGTAGCCGGCAGCGACGATCTCGAGCGCACTGGCGTCGGCGAGCTCTGGCAGACGCAGCTCGTCAACCATCGGTGCCACAATCTTTGGGGTTCGATTCGCTGTCACGTCCGCTCCTATTCGTCGGCCTGCAGCCTACCGAGAGGCGACGACAAAGGGCCCGTTCGCGCTCCGATACATCGCCCCAGGTCACTGCCTAACGAAGAAACCCCCTGATTACTCAGGGGGTTTTGCTCGTGCGCGATACTGGGATCGAACCAGTGACCTCTTCCGTGTCAGGGAAGCGCGCTACCGCTGCGCCAATCGCGCTCATCTCTTGCGAGACTTGCATTGTGCATCCCGTACAGGATACCGAGGTGACGACGGGATTCGAACCCGTGTAAACGGCTTTGCAGGCCGCTGCCTCGCCTCTCGGCCACGTCACCGTACTGGGTCTATGCCCGTGCTCTCAAGACGTGGTCTTGTTCACACTCGAGCGGATGACGAGACTCGAACTCGCGACCCTCACCTTGGCAAGGTGATGCGCTACCAACTGCGCTACATCCGCGTGACTTTGGCTTCCTTTCGGCGCCTCAGCACTCGAACTACACTAATGCAAGCATTCCGTGCAATGCAAATCGAGACGGCGGGGAATTTAGAAATCCCAGATCAACAGCATGAAATTCGTTCCCAGCAGCGTGTCTCGAGGGAGCCGGTTTGCGCGACATCGCTCGCGTGTGCCAAGATAGACCCTTGTTGCGGGTGATTAGCGCAGCGGTAGCGCACTTCCTTCACACGGAAGGGGTCACTGGTTCGATCCCAGTATCACCCACCTCACAGGGCCTCCCACGGGAGGCCCTGATTCGTTTCCCCGACTCCCCCGTCGCCGGCCATCCGTCCGGTCTATGCCGCGCATCCCGCGCGGGCGTGTCTGAGTGCGACCCGTACTGCCCCGGTCCGTCTCCTCAACGCGGGTAGACGTGTCGGCCCAGATTCGAGAAGGTGGTAATTGCATGCAAACAATCTCGTGCGAGGGACACCGTCAAGCAGGCGAAGGTGCTCGCACAAACGAACTGATTGGAGCGGACCATGCCACGTCAACGTCGATCATCGTTAAAGGACCCGGAACTGTATGAAAGCTTGCGCGCCGAGGGAAAGTCTGAGGAACAGGCAGCCCGAATCTCGAACGCAGCAGCGAAGGAAGGCAGAACCGCCGTGGGCAAACGCGGCGGAGCCGCTGAGAACTACGAGGACCGGACCGTGCCGGAGCTCCGCGCGCGAGCGCGAGAGCTGGGCATCACAGGAGTGTCCAGATCTACAAAGAGCGAACTCATCACGCGACTTCGAGAGCACTAACCGGTGATCCCTGCAGTTTTCTACTAGCGCTGCGCGTACAACCGCATCAAACGTAGAAAACCACATCGACTGCGGCGCGATCTGGTGCGAGGGCGGATACGCGGGCACAGGTGCGCACGCACGGCCACAACGCTCGTAGCGGCCGCGCAGGGCGCGCAACGGGAGAATTAATAAGGGCCCCGGAGTCGATGACTCCGGGGCCCTGGTGGTTGGTGTGGTCGGCGGCTTCGTAATCACTCACACAGCATTACGCTGGCCCGCAGTGAGTGCTTCCGGCACCGCCATCCATTCGTCGTAGGACGATCAGTGGCCTACGCCGCACCAACCTGGTTGAGCTCGCCGGTGCGCTGGTAAGCGCGTTCGCCGTGGACACTTTCGTCCACACCTGCGAGCTCCTCCTCGCTCGTGATTCGGAAGCCGATGGTCTTCTGAATGACCATCCCCACCACATACGCAACCACGAACGAGTAGATCAATACCGCCACAGAGGCGACAACCTGCAGGATCAGCTGCTGGACACCGAAGCCCATGAACAGTCCCGAGGTAGTTCCGAACAGACCGGGCCAGATCGAGCCGATGAGGCCCGCGACCAGGTGAATGCCCACGACGTCAAGCGAGTCGTCGTACTTCGCGGCCCACTTGAGGTCGCAAGCGTACTCAGCGGCAACACCACACACGAAGCCGAGGAGCAGAGCCCATCCGGGAAGAATGTCGGCACACGCGGGGGTGATACCCACGAGGCCAGCGATGACACCAGAGGCAGCGCCAACCGCGGTCGGCTTCTTGCCGCGAACTCGATCGATCGCGAGCCAGCCGAGGATACCGGCAGCCGGGGCCACGATCGTGTTGACCGTGATCAGGCCGGGGATGCCGTCGACAAGGTTGCCCGTGCCCTCGGCGCCGACATTGAAGCCGAACCAGCCGAACCAGAGGATTGCGGTACCAACGAGCACGAGCGGCACGTTGTGCGGCTGGTTGAGGCTCTTGCCGAAGCCCTGGCGGCGACCAAGCACCAGCGCAAGAGCGAGGGCAGCAGCACCCGCGTTGATGTGCACCGCAGTTCCACCGGCGTAGTCGATGACGCCGAGGTCGCCGAAGCCGAGCGCCGTGCCGAGCTGTGAGATCCAGCCGCCGCCCCACACCCAGGCCGCGACCGGGAAATAGACCAGCGTCGCGAAGATGCCCGCGAACAGCAGCCAGGAGCCGAAGCGTGCACGATCCGCGATCGAGCCCGAGATGAGGGCCACCGTGATGATCGCGAATGTCGCCGAGTAGGCACTGCCCATCATGGCTTCGTTATCGCCCGAGGTCGCCACCATGCCGAAGTCCGTGAACGGGTTCCCCGCGAACTGGAAGAAGGACGAGCCGTCGACCGAGATCATCGCGTGTCCGAACAGCACCCAGAGCACAGCGACCAACGCGAGCGCGCCGAAGGACATCATCATCATCGAGATGGCGCCCTTCTCGCGAACGAGGCCACCGTAGAACAGCGCGAGGCCCGGTGTCATAAACAACACCAACGCCGTCGCAGTAATGAGCCAGGCCGCACCACCTGTATCCATTGAAGTTCTCCTCTCAATCACACCCGGCAGGTCAACCGCTCGACCCGAAACCGTTGGTGTGTGGTTCCTGAGAGTAGACCGAACGCCAAAAATAAATGGCGTTTTTAGTGCATATTTTGAGTAACTTTGCACTCTCAACAAATTTTAACTTGCGTGCAACCTTGTTGAAGATTGCGCAAAATTGCAAAGAATCAGCCCGTAACCCGGGAGTTTTCCGGGGCTACGGGCTGCGACGAACGCGGCGCGCGCTACGCGCTGGCGGCGCCGGTGGATGCAATGAGTCGCGACACCGAGCGAAGGTACTTTTTGCGATAGCCGCCGTCGACCATGCCGCCACCAAAGATCGCGTCGAGGGGCACGCCCGAGGCGACAATCGGGATTTCGGCGTCGTAGACCCGGTCAATGAAGGCGACGAAGCGCAGCGCCTCGGACTGATCGGTGAGTTCGCTCACATCGGTGAGTGCAAGCAAGCTGATGCCGTCGACGAGGCGCACATACTTCGAGGGATGCACGGTGGCAAGGAAGTCGATGAGGGTGCGGAAGTCGTCCTGCGCGACTGTCTTGCCCGCGCTGATGCACGCATCCACCGCATCCTGCACCTCGGCCGGCGAGCTCACGATCGCGTGGCCCTCAACCGCGCGCCGACGGTAGTCGACACCGTCGATGCGCACCGTCTTGAACACGTCGGCAAGCTTCGTGATCTCGCGGAGGAAGTCCTGCGCCGCGAATCGTCCCTCACCGAGCGCATTCGGCGGGGTGTTCGAGGTCGCCATGACGTGGGTGCCCTTCTCGACGAGCGCGCCGAGGAAGCGGGTCATGACCATGGTGTCGCCCGGGTCGTCGAGCTCGAACTCGTCGATGGCGAGCAGGCTGGCGCCGGTGAATGCCTCGACGGCCTTCTGGTAGCCGAGTGCGCCGACGAGCGAGGTGTACTCGATGAACGTGCCGAAGTACTTGCGACCGCTAAAGGCGTGCCATGTCGCGGCAAGCAAGTGGGTCTTGCCGACGCCGAAGCCACCGTCGAGGTAGACGCCGGGCTTCACCGTCGGTGCGCGCTTGAACATCTTTGACATGAAGCCGCGGCCGCTCGAGTGGTCTCCCCCGGCCTTCGCGAAGTCGCGCGAGATCTCGACCGCCTGCATCTGCGACGGATAGGACTCATCGGGCACGTAGTTCTCGAAACTCGCGTGCGCGAACTGTGGCGGCGGCACCAGGGCCCGCACCATCTCATCCGGCGTCATCTGCGGAACCTGTTCGGTGAGATGTACGAGGGTGCCTACGGTCACAGAGGTCTCCTTTTGCGCAGGAATAAGCTGGGTCAAGACTACGCTGACCTAGGTACGAACGCCGCAGTATTCGAGGAGTAGTCATGTCCGTCGTCTTCGACGAATCCCGGGAATTCGCGCAGTACGCGCAGCCCCACCGTCTTGTCTCGACCGAGTGGTTGGCCGAGCACCTTCACGACGACGGCCTCGTGGTCGTCGAGTCTGACGAAGACGTACTCCTCTACGACACCGGGCACATTCCGGGTGCAGTCAAGGTCGACTGGCACACCGACCTCAACGATCCCGTCGTACGTGACTACGTCGACGGCGAGGGCTTCGCCGAGCTGATGAGCCGCCTCGGCATCAGCCGCGACACGACCATCGTGCTCTACGGCGACCGCTCGAACTGGTGGGCCGCCTACGCCATGTGGGTGTTCGAACTGTTCGGCCACGAAGACATCCGCCTCGTCAACGGCGGCCGCGAGAAGTGGGTCGCCGAGGGTCGGGAACTCACTCGAGAGGTGCCCGAGCGTACCGCCTCGGACTACCCCGTCGTCGAGCGCGACGAGACCGGCCTGCGCGCCCGTCGCGACGACGTCGTCGCGCACCTGAGCGAGGGCAAGCCGCTCATCGACGTGCGCAGCTTCCCCGAGTACACGGGCGAGCGCACGCACATGCCCGATTTCCCGCAGGAGTCGGCGCTGCGCGGCGGACACATCCCCTCGGCCCACTCGGTGCCGTGGGCGCGCGCCGCGAATGAGGATGCGACGTTCAAGTCGCGTGAGGAGCTCGAGCAGATCTACCGCGGCGAACTCGGCCTCGGCGACAGCGACGATGTCATCGCATACTGCCGCATCGGCGAGCGCTCGAGCCACACGTGGTTCGTACTGAAGTACCTCCTCGGTTTCCCGACGGTGCGCAACTACGACGGCTCGTGGACCGAGTGGGGTTCGCTCGTTGGCGCCCCGATCGTCGTCGGCGAAGAGCCCGGCACCGCGCCGACCCGATAGAGGCAATGATGTCTGCAATTCCTGCTCAGCTCGCGGAGATCCGCGACGACTTCCTCGCGATCCCCGAGCGCGAGCGGCTCACGATGCTGCTCGAGTTCTCTGATGAGCTGCCCGACGTGCCCGAACGCTTCGCCGACGTCGAATTCGAGCGCGTCATTGAGTGCCAGTCACCGGTCTTCATCACGACCGAGGTCGACGACGGCACGGTGCGCCTGTTCGCCAAGGCCCCGGCCGAGGCGCCCACGACCCGCGGCTTCGCCTCAGTGCTCGTGCAGGGCATCGACGGGCTCTCGACCGACGAGGTGCTCGGCATCCCCGTCGACTTCCCGTTCGAGCTCGGCATCACCAAGCAGGTCTCGCCGCTGCGCTTGAACGGCATGGTCGGCATGCTCAGTCGCGTGCAGCGTCAGGTCCGGGAGGCCACGAGCGCGTAGGTTGGTTGATGTGCCCGACACTTCGCAGCCGTTTGATCTCAGCCGCATGCCGGACCCTGCCTGGCTCCGCCAGCTCGGCGGTGCCGGCGACCGGCTCGACCTAACCGGCGACAGCATCGACCAGGCCGAGTCGTGGCTGCGCGAGCACTACGCGCCACCGCGGGCCGACTGGGTGCGCATGAACATGCTCGGCTCGCTCAACGGACGCATCACCGGTGGCGACGGCACCTCGGACAGCCTCTCGAACCGGGCCGACCGGCGCATCCTGCGGCTCATTCGCGAGATGAGCGACGTCGTCGTGGTCGGCGCGAACACGGTGCGCGAGGAGCGCCACACCGCGACCCGCCCCACCTGGCTCTGCATCATCTCGGAGTCTGGCAACCTTGCGGGCCACCGCATCAGCGAGGCGGATGCGGCTGCCTCGGTGCTCGTGTGCGGGCCGACTTCGGCGCGCGACCGCGCCGCCGAGACGATGCCCGGCGCCAACTTCGCCGAGTTCGACACGTCGGCCGGCCGGGTGCCCCTGGATGCCGTGCTCGCGGAGCTACGCGGCCGCGGCCTGCGCCAGATCGTCGTCGAGGGCGGCACGACCCTGATCGGTCAGTTCCTCGACGGGGCGCTCCTCGACGAGGTGTGCCTCACGCAGGCTCCGGTGTTCGGCCCCGACACGTCACCGGCGCTCCCCTCGTCGTCGCGCAACTCCGCCTTCCAGCGCGTGCTCCTGCTCGAGGACGAGTTCGGCTTCCTCTATCAGCGGCTGGTGCGCGCCGACGCCTGAGCCTGCACGCTGAGCCCGGCGAACCAGTCGTCCACCGCCGTCTCCCAGCTCTCGCGGTCGACGTTCCAGAGCCGTGTGTGCCGCGCACGCGTGAACTCCACGTAGTCGACGAGGTCGGGCCGCGCCTGCGCGAGCCGTTGGCTCGAAGTCACCGGCACGACGGTGTCGGCGGTCGAGTGCAGCAACAGAATCGGCACCTCGAACTCGTCGGCCCGCGCCACGAGGTCGAGCTGCGCGAGGTCGAGCGGCTCGTCGGTGCCGAGCAGGCCCCGGTGCAGGGGCGAGTTGAGCAGCCACATGCCGAGCTTTGCTACCGGCGCGGGGACGCGCATCTGCGCAGCCTGGTACTCGAGGGTGTCGTGCCAGTTCACCGCCGGCGACTCGAGCATGAGGCCGACGATGCGCTTGCGGAAGCGTGAGTTGAGGTAGGTCTGCCCGACGATGCCACCGCCCATCGACCAGCCGGTGAGCACGATTCGCTCGGCACCGCGCGAAATTGCCCACTCGAGCGCCGCATCGACGTCGTGCCACTCGGTGAGTCCAAGGCCGTACTTGCCGTCGGCCGGCGAAGGCACGCCGAGGTCGTTGCGATAGCTCACGATGAGCGAGTTCCACCCCTGGGCCCGCACGAGCGGCACCGCACGCAGCGGCTCGGTCATTGCCGCGCCGCGCCCGTGCACGTGAATGACCCAGTCGTGGCTGCCCTCGCGGTCGGCCGGCACGAACCAGGCGGGCATCGTGCCGAGCTCGCCGGGCACCTCCACCTCGCGCCAGTGCAGGCCGAGGTCGCGAATGTCGCGCTGCGGGGCAGAGGCCACCCGCACAGTACGAATGCCGACAATGGGCGTACCGATCGCTTCGCTGAAGCGCCGCGTCACCGTCCGCAGGTCGGCGGTGACGATCTCGCCGAGGCGCGCGCGGCCCCGGGCCGAGTCCCACAACAGGGTGTACTCCCCCGACGTCTCCGATTCAATCGTGCGCTCGAGCGTGATCGTGCCCGCCGTTGCCTCGGGGTTGTGCAGGTCGCACTTGATGACCCGCACCGGCCCGCGCGTGCTCCGCGGCGGGTTCACCACCTGGCGCGCGAGCATGGTCGCCGCGGTTGCCGCGAGCGAGCCAAGAAACACGGTGGCACCGGCCGCAAGCGCGGTCGCGTTCCTGAGGGATCGTTCGGTCATTTTCCTCCGTTCGCGGCAAGTCGGCGCGCCGCAGCTCACAGGCCCCACCACCCGGCCTAACCTTCAGGCGTGGTGGTCAGCTTGCATCCGGTGCCCGTAGCGTTCGACATGGCAGTCGAGTCAATTCGAGCTGTCGAGTTTCGCAGCGACTTACGGGTGCAGGAAATCCGTTCACCCGAGGGTCTGGCCCCTCATGCGTTGGCGCTCGCAGCAGATGTTAGTCCTGGCAACCTGGAGGGCGACTCCCAGCTCGGCACGGGCCGCTTCATCCTGCTGCACGACCCCTCCGAGCCGGATGCATGGCGCGGTGATTTCCGCGTCGTCTGCTTCGCGCAGGCCCCGCTGGAGACCGACATTGGCGGCGACGCCATGCTGCCGGAGGTCGCCTGGTCGTGGCTCGTCGACGCGCTCGACGAGAACGGCGCCGACTATCGCTTCCCCTCGGGCACGGTCACAGTGGTCAACTCGAAGGGCTTCGGTGAGCTCACCGAGCAGGGTGAGGGCTCCCAGATCGAAATGCGCGCCTCGTGGACGCCGCAGAATTCCGACCTTGCCATCCACGTCGAGGCGTGGTCAACGCTGCTCTGCATGCTCGCTGGACTTCCGCCGGTCGATTCGCAGGACGTCGCGATCCTGCGGCACGCGGCGCGTGAACATGGCCGCGGTTGACGGCAAGCGCCTCGAGCGCGGCGGACTCGAGGTTATCGACACGCATATTGCCCTGAGCGACGCCCTGGGCCGGCTCGAAGAGGGCACCGGACCCATCGCCATCGACACCGAGCGCGCCTCGGGCTACCGGTACTCCGACCGGGCCTACCTCATTCAGATTTTCCGTCGCGGAACGGGCACCCTGCTCATCGACCCGATCCCGTTCGGCTCGCTGAAGTCGGTGACCGAGGTGATCGCCGACGACGAGTGGATCCTCCACGCCGCGACGCAGGATCTCCCCTGCATGCGCGACATCGGTCTCGAACCAACGCGGATGTTCGACACCGAGCTCGCCGCGCGCCTGCTCGGCATGGATCGCGTCGGGCTCGGCGCGGTCGTGCAGGAATTGCTCGGCATCGAGCTCGCGAAGGCGCACTCGGCCGACGACTGGTCGGTTCGCCCGCTGCCGAAGGAGTGGCTCGCATACGCGGCCCTCGACGTCGAGCTGCTCGTCGATATGCGCGACGAGCTCGCGAAGCGACTGGTGGATGCGGGCAAGGCCGACTGGGCGCTCGAGGAGTTCGAGGATGAACTGCGCCGGCCGCTCAATCCGGTCAAACACCTCACGCTCGAGCCCGACGCCGACCCCGAGCGGTGGCGTGCGCTCTCGGGCGTGCATCAGCTTCGTTCGCCGCGCGCGCTCTCGATCGCCCGTGAACTCTGGCTGAGCCGCGACGCCTACGCCCGCGAAACTGACACGGCGCCCGGTCGCATCGTTCCCGATCGCGCCGTGCTCGCAGTCGCCAAGGCGCAGCCCCGCTCTCGTGGACAACTCAGCGCGATGAGCGACTTCACGGGCAAGCAGTCGCGCTCGCAGCTCGATCGCTGGTGGGCTGCCGTCGCCGCAGGCCGTGAGAACCCCGTGCCGCCAAAGCGGGCAGCCCCGGATGCGAACCGCGTGCCGCCTATCAAGGCCTGGGAGCAGAAGCGTCCCGAGGCGTTCACCCGGATCAGCGCAGCGCGTCCCGCCGTTGCCGAACTCGCCGAAGAACTGCACCTGCCGACCGAGAATCTGCTCACGCCGTCGCTCCTGCGACAGCTTGCTTGGGACGGCACGGCCGAGACCGAATCCGAGATTCGGACTGAACTCAGTAATTTGGGAGCGCGACAGTGGCAGGTCGACATGACGGCCCCCGTAATCGCGAGGTCATTTGTCGAGGCTGCCCAAGGCGCTACGGATTCCGACATCTCCTCTCGATAGGCTCGGCCTGATCACAACGGTCCGTAACGATGCGGACCACGAGGAGGAATAGTGACCGGATCAGAGGTCCATTTCATTGACGGCACGCGCACGCCTTTTGGCCGCGCTGGCGAAAAGGGCATGTACTGGGGAACCCGTGCCGACGATCTGGCGGTGAAGGCCATGAAGGCACTCATCGACCGCAATCCGCAGATCCCGGCCGACCGCTATGACGACGTCGCTATCGCGGCGACGACGCAGCAGGGCGATCAGGGTCTCACGCTCGGCCGCACGACCGCGATCCTCGCGGGCCTGCCGCTGAGCGTCCCCGGCCTCGCGATCGAGCGCATGTGCGCCGGTGCGCTCACCGCCTCGGCGCTGATGGGTTCGACCATCGGCTTTGGGCAGAACGACGTCGTCATCGCGGGTGGCGTCGAGCACATGGGCCACCACCCGATGGGTCAGGGCGTCGACCCGAACCCCCGTTTCCTCTCCGAGCAGCTCGTCGACGGCGAGGCTCTGAACATGGGCAACACGGCCGAGCGCCTGCACGACCGCTACCCCCAGTACACGAAGGAGCGCGCCGACCGTTTCGCGCTCGCCTCGCAGCAGAAGGCCGCCAAGGCGTACGAGGACGGCAACTTCACCCGTGACCTCGTTCCGGTCGCCATCGAGAGCGAAGCCGGCTGGGGTCTCGCCGACCGCGACGAGCACCTGCGGCCCCACACCACCATGGAGGGCCTCGCCGGTCTCAAGACGCCATTTCGCCCGCACGGTCGCGTGACGGCTGGTAACGCCTCGCCGCTCACCGACGGCGCCACCGCGTCGATCCTCGTCTCCGACGACGCGCTCAAGGAGTTCGGCCTCAAGTCGCGCATGAAGATGGTGTCGTTCGCGTTCGCGGGCGTCGAGCCCGAGGTGATGGGCCTCGGCCCGATCCCCTCGACCGAGAAGGCGCTCAAGCGCGCTGGCCTCAAGATCGACGACATCGGACTGTTCGAGCTCAACGAAGCGTTTGCGGTGCAGGTGCTCTCGTTCCTCGACCACTTCGGCATCGCGGACGACGACGCCTCGGTCAACCGCTTCGGCGGGGCAATCGCCCTCGGCCACCCGCTCGCAGCGAGCGGCGTGCGCCTCATGATGCAGCTCGCGAACCAGTTCGAGCAGTTCCCCGAGGTGCGCTACGGCGTTACCGCGCTCTGCGTCGGTCTCGGCCAGGGTGGCACGATCATCTGGGAGAACCCGTCCTGGAACGGCAAGAAGCACGCGCGAGCAGGAAAGTAGGCAGAACAAGTGAAGTTCCCCAAGTTTGACCGCAGCAAGTATGCGGCGCTGCTCGAGTCGGCCGCCGATGTCGAGGTCATCACCGAGTCGAAGGTGCGCGACGTACGCCTCGCATCCGGTCGCACCCTCGCCCTCATCACCCTGGACAACAACAAGGACTACAAGCGTCCGAACACGCTCGGCCCGAACACGCTCGCCGCGCTCGGCGAGACGCTCGAGTCGCTGCGCTCGCGTGCCGCCGCCGGTGAGATCGACGCCGTCGCCATCACCGGCAAGCGCTTCAGCTTCGCGGCCGGCGCCGACCTGTCGCTCGTCGACCGCATCCCGAGCCGCGACGTCGCGCGCCTCATGGGCGAGATCGGGCACCACGCGCTCGGACTGCTCGGCGACCTCGGTGTGCCGAGCTTCGCGTTCGTCAACGGCCTCGCCCTCGGCGGCGGCGTCGAGGTCGCGCTGCACTCGACCTACCGCACCATCGACGCCTCGACCCCGGCCATCGCCCTCCCCGAGGTCTACCTCGGCCTCGTGCCCGGCTGGGGCGGCGCCACCCTCGTGCCGAACCTCATCGGCATCGAGAACGCCCTCAAGGTCATCATCGAGAACCCGCTCAAGATGAACCGCACCCTCAAGCCGACGCAGGCCCTCGAGCTCGGCCTCGTCGACCGTCTCATCGCGCCGGTCAACTTCCTCGAAGACTCGCTGAAGTTCGCGGATGCCGTGCTCGGCGGCGAGACGGTGAAGCGCCCAAACGAGCCCGGCAAGATCGAGCGAGTCACAAAATGGGACATCGCGGTGAAGATCGCGCGCAAGTCGGTCGAGGAGCGTCTCGGCACCGTGCCGCAGGCACCCTACCGGGCCCTCGACATCATCGCCCTCGCGAAGCATAACGACCTCGCGCGCGGGTTCGAGGCCGAGAACGAGGCGCTCGCCGACCTCATCTCGGGCGACCAGTTCATGGCATCAATGTACGGCTTCGACCTCGTGCAGCGCCGCGCGAAGCGCCCCGTCGGTGCGCCCGACAAGTCGCTCGCAGGCAAGGTCACCAAGGTGGGCGTCGTGGGCGCCGGCCTCATGGCCAGCCAGTTCGCGACGCTGTTCATGCGACGCCTCAAGGTGCCCGTCATCATGACCGACCTTGACCAGGAGCGCGTCGACCGCGGTGTCGCGAACGTGCACGCCGAGCTCGAGAAGCTGCGCGACAAGGGTCGCCTCGACAACGACGAATTCAACCGCCTCACCGCCCTCGTGACCGGCACGACCGACCGCAGCCAGTTCGCCGACTGCGACTGGGTGATCGAGGCCGTGTTCGAAGAGGTTTCGGTGAAGCAGGACGTCTTCGGCGACCTCGAGAACATCGTCTCTGAAGAAGCGATCCTCGCAACGAACACTTCCTCGCTCTCAGTGGACGAGATCGGCTCGAAGCTCCGCCACCCGGAGCGTCTCGTCGGCTTCCACTTCTTCAACCCGGTCGCCGTCATGCCGCTCGTCGAGGTGGTCAACGCAGCGAAGACGAACGAGGCCACGCTCGCGACGGCGATGCAGGTCGCGAAGAACCTCAAGAAGACCGCGGTCATCACCAGCGACCGCCCGGGCTTCGTCGTCAACCGCGTGCTCGCCAAGGTGCTCGGTGAGGCGATGCACGCCGTCGACACCGGCACCCCAATCGCCGTCGTCGACCACGCCTCCGACCCCATCGGCCTGCCAATGACCCCGTTCGAGCTACTCGAACTGGTTGGTCTCAAGGTCGGAGCGCACGTGCTCACCTCGCACCACACGCCGTTCCCCGACCGCTTCTTCGAGTCGAAGAACCTGGATGCGCTGGCCGATTCGGGCGCGAAGCTCATCGAGCGCGACGGCAAGGGTCGCCCGAAGGGCTACACGAAGGAGTTCGAGAAGATCGTCGGCACCGAGGGCAAGACCCCCATGACCGCCGAGCAACTCCGTGAGCGCCTCGAGACCGGGCTCGCCGAAGAGATCAAGATCATGCTCGACGAGGGCGTCGTTACCGCCCCGGAGGACATCGACCTGAGCCTCATCCTCGGCGCGGGCTTCCCGCTGCTCGATGGCGGCATCACGCCGTACCTCGACCGCGTGGGCGCCAGCGAGCGCGCCTTCGGCGGCACGTTCCACACCCCGACGATCCGCGGCGCCGCGCAGCGCTAAGGAACGCCCGAACGCGGGCCGACTCCCCCACCGGGAGCCGGCCCGCTTCGTTTTCCCGACTCAGTTTTGCGGCCACTGCCGTCGGCTAACGTCGTGGCATGCGTGAATACCTCATCGACTCGCCCCGCCCGACCAACTCGGAGTCACTCCATGCGCTCCTGCGCGACATCATCGCCGAGGATGGCGCCCTCACCCGGGCCCAGGTCGACACGATTCGCATGACGAGCCAGGTGCACGACGAGGGCACCCGCATCGAGCGCCTCGACCTCGACCTCTCGGGCACGCAGCTCAGCCCGCGCCAGCTCGTCGAGCAGGCGAAGGAGCGAGAGCAGGAGGTGCCGGACGAGCCCGCGAAGCCAGTATCGCCCACGATCGTGCAGGTCGACGCGGCATCCTTCTCGGCGCAGCCGCTCAAGCTGGGGCCCCTCGAGCTCAGGGCGACCGGCTCGGCAGAGAACATCCGCTACGCCTGGCTCGAGGACGCGAAGGGCGGCCTCTGGGTCGAGCACCTCAAGTCGGCCGACGGCAAGCCGGGGCACGCCTCGGCGCAGTTCGAGGTCGACACACGCGACTTCGAGCCGCTCGCGCGCGAGGTGCTCGAGCGCGCCGACGCGAAGGTGAAGCTGCTCGAGTTCACGCCCGAGGTCGAGGCCCCGAGCGACCGCGAGGCCCACGTGCGCATCGCCTTGCGTTGCGGCTACGGCATCGTGCGCGCGAGCATCATCGTCGATGCGCAGGCGAGCATCGACGATGACATGGTGTTGCACATCAAGCAGGTGAAGTTCTCGAGCAAGAACCCCGTGCTCGCGCTCGCCTACAAGGCGGTCGAACGCATCGTGCTGCGCGACGGGCGCATTCCCGAAACCATCGCCATCAACGAGCAACTGCCCGCGGGCATTGAGCTCACGGATGCGCGCATCCGTGCGGTCGGTACCCGGCTCACGATCACTGGTGAGGTGCTTGCCGAGGGCGAAGCAGACTTTCCGGCGTAGTCGAGCCGCCAACGCGTTCGGGTCGCGCGTGCGGAATGCGTGACCCGAGCACCTGTGCCACGACGTTTCGCGCGATCTGCTGGGGCGTGAGCCCCGCATCCTCAAGAATCTGGCCACGGCTCGCGTGGTCGATGAACTCGTCGGGCAGGCCGAGCTCGGTCACCGTCGTGTCGACCTCGGCCGCGCGCAGGTCTTGTCGCACCCGGGTGCCGATGCCGCCGACGACGATGCCGTCTTCGAGCGTGATGACGAGCCGGTGCTCGTTGGCGAGCGCGATGATGCTTTCGGGCACGGGCACGACCCAGCGCGGGTCGACCACGGTGACGCCGATGCCCTGCGCCTCGACGCGCTGTGCGACCTCAATCGCGGTGCCCGCCATCGACCCAACCGCGACGATGAGGACATCGGAACGACTGCCGACATGCAGCACGTCGACGCCATCCTCGAGCCGACGTAGCGCCTCGATCTCGTCGCCGACCTTGCCCTTCGAATACCGCAGCACGGTGGGGCCGTCTTCCACGGCAACCGCCTCGCGGAATTCCTCGCGCAGCCGCGTCGCGTCACGCGGCGCGGCGAGCCGAATGCCCGGCACGATCTGCAGCAGCGCCAAGTCCCACATGCCGTGGTGGCTCGGTCCGTCGGGGCCGGTCACGCCGGCGCGGTCGAGCACGAAGGTGACCGGCGCGTGGTGGAGGCCCACATCCATGAGCACCTGGTCGAACGCCCGATTCATGAACGTCGCGTAGATCGCGACGACCGGGTGCAGACCGCCGAAGGCCATCCCGGCGGCCGAAGTGACCGCGTGCTGCTCGGCAATGCCGACGTCGTGCACGCGCTTCGGGTACTTCTTCGCGAACGGTTCGAGGCCGACCGGGCGCAGCATCGCCGCGGTGATGCCCACGACGTCCTCGCGTTCGTCGGCCACCTTGACGAGTTCGTCGCCAAACACGGCCGTCCAGGACTGCCCGCTTGACTCGGCCACCGGCTCGCCCGTGATCGGGTCGATCTGGCCGACCGCGTGGAACTGGTCGTTCACGTCATCGGTGGCCGGCTTGAAGCCGTGCCCCTTCTCGGTGATGACGTGCACGATGACGGGCTGCCCGTAGTCGTGGGCCTGGCGCAGTGCCTCTTCAACGGCACGCTCGTCGTGGCCGTCGATCGGGCCGAGGTACTTGACGTCGAGGTTCGAGTAGAGCGACTCGTTGTTCGTGAAGCGCGAAAGGAAGCCGTGCAGACCGCCGCGCACCGCGCGATAGACGCTGCGGCCGAACTTGCCGCCGAAGCGCGAGAAGGCACGGTCGGAGGACTTCTGGAGACTCGTGTAGGTGCGGTCGGTGCGCACGCGGTTGAGGAAGCGGGCCATGCCGCCGATGGTCGGCGCGTACGAGCGGCCGTTGTCGTTAACGACGATGACGAGGCGGCGCGAGTTGTCGTCGCTGATGTTGTTCAGCGCCTCCCAGGTCATGCCGCCCGTGAGCGCGCCGTCGCCGACGACGGCAACGACGGCGCGGTCGCGCTGGCCGGTGACCTGCCAGGCGCGCGAGATGCCGTCGGCCCAGCTCAGCGAGCTCGAGGCGTGCGACGACTCGACGATGTCGTGCTCAGACTCGGCGCGCTGCGGGTAGCCAGCGAGGCCGCCGCGTTCACGCAGCTCGTCGAAGTTCTGGCGCCCCGTGAGCAGCTTGTGCACGTACGACTGGTGCCCCGTGTCGAACACCACGGCGTCCTTCGGTGAGTCGAAGACGCGATGAATCGCGAGCGTCAGTTCAACGACGCCGAGGTTCGGGCCAAGGTGCCCGCCGGTACGGCTGACGTGCTCGATCAGGAACGCGCGGACTTCTTCCGCCAATTGCTCGAGCTCCGCCTGCGAGAGACGGTCAAGATCTCGGGGCCCCTTAATCGATGGCAAGAGCTGCTCCGCCATTCGGACTCCCTTCTTCACGTAAGCAGTAATTCTACCGCCCGCGCGCGGAAAACCGCGTCGGCGGGCAGCCCTTAAGGCTACCCGCCGACGCGGTCTGCGGTGAACTATTTGTTCGCGACGAGCGAGCGCAGCACGTACTGCAGGATGCCACCGTTGCGGTAGTAGTCGGCCTCACCGGGCGTGTCGATGCGCACGACGGCGTCGAACTCGACCGGCTCGCGACCGGCCTCCGAGTTCTCGGTCGGGGTTGCCACGACGTGCACGGTCTTCGGGGTCGTGCCGTTGTTCAGCTCTTCGAGGCCCGTGATCGAGAACGACTCGGTGCCGTCGAGGCCGAGCGATGCGGCCGACTCGCCAGCCGGGAACTGCAGCGGCACAACGCCCATGCCGATGAGGTTCGAGCGGTGGATGCGCTCGTAGCTCTCGACGATGACCGCGCGAACGCCGAGCAGGCTGGTGCCCTTAGCAGCCCAGTCACGCGACGAGCCCGAACCGTACTCCTTGCCGCCGAGCACGACGAGCGGGGTGCCCTGCGCCGCGTAGTTCTGCGCCGCGTCGTAGATGAACGACTGCGGGCCGTCGGCCTGCGTGAAGTCGCGGGTGTAGCCGCCCTCGACGCCATCGAGGAGCTGGTTCTTCAGGCGAATGTTCGCGAAGGTACCGCGAATCATGACCTCGTGGTTACCGCGGCGCGAGCCGTAGGAGTTGAAGTCACGACGCTCCACACCGTGCTCGGTGAGGTACTGACCTGCCGGGCTCGCGGCCGGGATCGAACCCGCGGGCGAGATGTGGTCGGTCGTGGTCGAGTCGCCGAGCTTGACGAGCACGCGGGCATCGGTGATGTCGGCCACCGGGGTGAGCTCAAGCGTCATGCCGTCGAAGTACGTGGGCTTGCGCACGTAGGTCGACTCCGAGTCCCACTCGAAGGTCGAGCCGGCCGGGGTCGGCAGCGAACGCCAGCGGTCGTCACCCTCGAAGACCGAGGCGTACTCGTTCGTGTACATCTCAGTGTCGATCGACTCGTCGATGACCTGCTGCACCTCGGCCGCGTCGGGCCAGATGTCGGCGAGGAAGACGTCCTTGCCGTCCGAGTCCTGGCCGAGCGGCTGGTTCTCGAAGTCGAAGTCCATCGAGCCGGCGAGGGCGTAGGCCACGACGAGCGGCGGCGACGCGAGGTAGTTCATCTTCACATCGGGGTTGATGCGACCCTCGAAGTTGCGGTTACCCGACAGCACCGCCGTGATGGCGAGGTCGTTGTCGTTAATGGCCTCCGAGATCGGCTGATCGAGCGGGCCCGAGTTACCGATGCAGGTGGTGCAGCCGTAGCCGACAAGGTAGAAGCCGAGGTCGTCGAGGTACTTCGTGAGACCCGACTTGTCGTAGTAGTTCGTGACGACCTTCGAGCCCGGTGCGAGCGTGGTCTTCACCCACGGCTTCGACTGCAGGCCCTTCTCGACCGCATTACGGGCGAGAATGCCCGCGGCCATCATGACCGAGGGGTTCGAGGTGTTCGTGCACGAGGTGATCGCGGCGATGCCGACGTGGCCGTGGTCGAGCTCGAACTCGGCACCGTTGTTGCTGACGGTGACGGGCTTCGAGGCCTCCGAAGCGTAGTTGTTCAGGTCGCTCTCGAACTGCGTCTTCGCGTTGTCGAGCTCGATGCGGTCCTGCGGGCGGCGGGGGCCGGCAATCGACGCGACGACGGTCGAGAGGTCGAGCTCGAGGTACTCCGAGAAGTTCGGCTCGTTGGCGGCGTCGTGCCAGAGCGTCTGCTCCTTGGCGTACGCCTCAACGAGCTTGACCTGCGCTTCCGAGCGGCCGGTGAAGCGGAGGTAGTTCAGCGTCTCGTCGTCGATCGGGAAGACCGCGGCGGTCGAACCGAACTCGGGCGACATGTTGCCGATGGTGGCGCGGTTCGCGAGCGGTACCTGGCCGACGCCCTCACCGTAGAACTCGACAAACTTGCCGACGACGCCGTGCTGGCGCAGCATGTCGGTGATCGTGAGCACGACGTCGGTCGCGGTCACGCCGGTGGGGATCGAGCCGTTGAGCTTGAAGCCGACGACCTTGGGGATGAGCATCGACACGGGCTGGCCGAGCATCGCGGCCTCGGCCTCGATGCCGCCAACGCCCCAGCCGAGCACGCCGAGACCGTTCACCATGGTGGTGTGCGAGTCGGTGCCGACGAGGGTGTCGGGGTAGGCCTGCTTGACGCCGTCGACCTCGCGCACGAAGGCGACGCGCGCCAGGTATTCGATGTTCACCTGGTGCACGATGCCGGTTCCCGGGGGGACGACCATGAAGTCGTCGAAGGCACCCTGGCCCCAGCGGAGGAATTGGTAGCGCTCACCGTTGCGCTGGTACTCGATCTCGACGTTGCGCTCGAAGGCGTCGTCGCTACCGAAGAGCTCGGCGATAACCGAGTGGTCGATCACGAGCTCGGCGGGTGCGAGCGGGTTGATCGTTTCGGGGTTGCCGCCAAGGTCCTTCACGGCCTCGCGCATGGTGGCAAGGTCGACGATGCAGGGCACACCGGTGAAGTCCTGCATCACCACGCGGGCCGGGGTGAACTGGATCTCGGTGTTCGGCTCGGCCGAGGCATCCCACGAGCCGAGTGCCTGGATCTGCTCGGCCGTCACGTTCGCGCCATCTTCGGTGCGAAGGAGGTTCTCGAGCAGCACCTTGAGGCTGAAAGGCAGCTTCTCGTAGCCGGCAACCTTGTCGATGCGGAAAATCTCGTAATCCGTGCCCTCGACGCTCAGAACGTCTTTGGCGCCGAAACTATTGATAGCAGTCACGATGCTCCTAATCTTTGACTTGCCGGAAGATATCTCGACTTAGAGAGATCTTACCGTATTTGCGGGCGCGACGAGTTCATTCGTCGGCCAGGTTCTGCTTAGGTTCGCCTGACTTGGCGGGGTCGGATGCGGTTTGGTATACGGCGCGAACAAAGAGCACAGTGAGCACGATCACGAGCGCGAACAGGGGCGCCCCCATGACCAAACGGGCAACCCCGAGGGCCTCGACGGCGCCAGCAAAATAGAGCGGCAACTGCACCGCGAGGCGAGCCAGGAAGAACGCGACCCAGACGCCAGTCGCCAACTGCATCCACCACATCAGCCGCCGCGAGGCGCGCCACTTGGTGCCGTCGCCAAACAGGAAACCCGAGATGACGCCGATGATCGGCCAGCGGACGAGCATCGAGAGCAACAGCCCGACCGCGTAGGCACCGTTGGTCCAGAACCCGACAACGAAGTACTGCGTACCCTCGCCACTGCGCAGCGCGAGGAACCCCGAGACGACGAGCCCGAGCAGGCCGCCGACCGCGGATGCGGCCGGCTCGCGGCGCACCAGGCGCACGATAACGAATGCGAGACCGATCACGGCGGGCACGCCCACCGAGAGCCAGAGGTCCTTCGTGAGCACGTAGAGCACGAGGAACGCGATGCCCGGCAGCAGCGCCTCGACGAGGCCGCGCCAGCCGCCCATCGCGGTGAGCAGCGCTGCCGACATCGAGTCGGTCTCGGCGACGCGGCCGAGCGCCGAGTTGCGCGCGGCGGCGCCAAACTTCTGCTGCAGTTCGTCGCCGCTCGGGCCCTCAGCCGCCGTGTCGCGCTCGCGCGGTTCGTCGCTCATGTCGTCACTGTTCCGTTAGGCCTGAAGCTTGCGCTTCGCCGCCTGCGCGGCGGCTTGCTTCTGCATTTGCTCGGCCATCGCCTTCGGCACCGTGAGCTCGAGCAGGTCGCGGGGCGGCGCAGCACGGCCGCCACGCACCACGATGACGCCGCGGAACAGCGCGAGCATCTCTTCGAGCTTCTCGTCGTCGCGGGTCGCGGCACCGCTCACGACACCGCGGAGGAACCACCGCGGGCCGTCGACACCGTAGAAGAAGGCGCCGCGGCGCGGCGCGGCGCCCTTCTGGTTCGCCACCTGTGGCAAGAACGTGTGCAGCGCCGTACCGAGATCCGACTCGACCTCGGTCACCTCGCCACCCTGCTGCGTGACGGTCGTCTTGAGCTTGCTGCGCACATCCGCCCAGATGCCCGACGAGCGCGGAGCGGCGAACGCCTGCACCTGCAGCGTCGAGCCGTTGAGGTCGAGTGCAACGGCGATGACCCGGCGCGTCTTCTCGAGAAACTCGAGGCGCAGCGCGAGCCCCTCGCGGGCAGGGATGCGCAGGGCGCCAAAGTCGATGTAGCCGCTCGGGTTCGTCGCGGCGTCGGCCTCAGACTCGTCGTAGGGGCCCTCCTCAGCACGGTCGGCCGGGGCCTCCTTCTCGAATTCCTCGGGCTCCGCCTCGTCGGTCTCGGCGTCGACCTCGAGCTCGTCATCCTCGACGACGAGCTTCTCCGCCTTCGGCACATCCTCCTGCTTGCGGAACATGTCAAACAGACCCATTCACGGGCTCCTCTCCTGCCTGCGTCGCGGTCGCGCCGTGCGCGTATCCGCTCGAGCCGAATCCTGCTTCCCCGCGCTCACCCTCGGGCAACACATCCACCTGCGAGAACACGACGGCGGGAATCGGCACTACTAGTAGCTGGGCGATGCGGTCGCCCACGTTGATCGTGTACGGCTCGCGAGCATCCGTATTCAGCAGCGAAACCTTGAGCTCGCCACGATATCCCGCGTCGATGACGCCCGGCGCATTCACGATCGTGATGCCATGCTTCGCGGCGAGACCCGATCGTGGTGCGACGAGTCCGACCGTACCGGTCGGCAGCGCGATCGCGGTGCCGGTGCCAACGAGCGCGCGCTCGCCCGGTTGCAAGGTCAGCTCCTCGGCCGAGAGCAAATCGGCGCCAGCGTCGTTCGGATTCGCCCGGTAAGGCCGGGTGCCGGTAAAGGGGATGTCGTAGTGGCCACTCACGCTACGTAGGCTAGTCGACCGGGGGAAAGCTCTATTGAATCGAGCACCGAGAACTCAGGAATCCACGCGGTGACGGTGATTGCATAGCAGGGTGAATTACCGCGAACGAGTCTCCCCGTCCCTCTCGATGTACATCGCCGGGGCACTCATTGTGCCGGCGATGATCGTGGTATTTCTGCCGATCAACACCCTCGTCGGCGTGATCCTCGGTATCGCCCTGTACGGCGGGTACGTCGCCTTTCTCGTCAGCAGCTCCCCCGTCATCGAGGTCAGCGACGCGACCCTGCGCGTCGGCGCCGCCCAGATTCCGCTGCGCCATGTCGGCGCCGTCACCGCCAACGAGACCGTGCCAGCGGCCCGCCACGCAGCGGGTCCAGGCCTGGATGCGCGGGCCTGGACGAGCCTGCGCGGCTGGGTCCGCACGAGCGTGCGCGTCGAGATCCCCGACGAGCGCGACCCGATCCCTTACTGGCTGTTCTCGACCCGCCGCCCCAAGGAGCTTGCGAAGGCGCTGGATGCGGCAGTGGCTCAGCTTCCGAAGCGAAGCTGAGCCACTGAGCGCGCGGGCGGTGAGTTAGCCGGCGCAGTCCTTACAGACCGGGTTGCCCTGCGTCGAGTGCGACGAGAGCTGCGAGCGGTGCTTGATGAGGAAGCACTCCATACAGGTGAACTCGTCGGCCTGCGGCGGAATCACGACGGTCTCAAGCTCAATATCACTGAGATCGCTGTCCGACAGGTCAAACCCGTGAACACCATCACCCTGGTCGATGTCGACATTCGCGGAAGCCGAGGCGGGTACTCGTTCCTTCAGCGCTTCGATCGAGTCGGTGTCTTCTTCTGTTTTACGAGGGGCATCGTAGTCAGTTGCCATTACCATCCAATAGCTCAAGAACGTGGCAGGGAAACACCCCTGCTGGCGCGCAATTATGCACGACATTTGCAGCCCGCGCAACGCGACCTTGGGCGGAACTCGCTGAGAGCGAATATTTCGGCGGCGCGCGAGCCAGTTGCCGCACTCTTTCGGGCTTATCTGTGAAGCTTTTTGGCGATAGAGGAGGCTCAAATGCAGGAACTGCGGTTCGTCAGCGTCGAGGACGGCTGGATGCTCGCCACCAACGAAAACGGTGACCGATTCCGCCTTCGTGTCGACGACACGCTGCAGGCCGCACTCCGGCCGCAACGCCAGGTGCGCAGCGCCGGCCCGAAGGTGCCGCCACGTGAGATCCAGCAGCTGATTCGCGCCGGCCACACGGTCGACGAGGTCGTGGCCGAGACCGGCGCCGACCGTGAGACGGTCGAGCGCTTCGAGGCGCCGATCATTGCTGAGCGCGGCTACATCGTCGAACAGGCGCGAGGGGTGCCGGTGCGACTACAGCAGCAGGTTGACCCGCTCTCGAGCGAGGCCACGAGCTTCGGCGTCGCGATCGACGCGCGCCTCGAGCAGCTCGAGGCACGGCAGGTGCGCTGGGATGCCTGGCGCGACCCCGAGACCGGCTGGCACGTTGGCCTCAACTTCGTCACGGGCGACGTCGAGCGCCACGCGCTGTGGAAGTTCGACACGAAGGGCCACGCGCTGCGCCCCGACTCCCCCGCGGCCGTCACGCTGTCGCAGCAGGGCGAGGTGCAGGGCATGCGCGGGCCGCACCTGCGCGCTGTCGCCCACGAGCATCCCGAGGGCGTGATTCCCGTCGCTGAGAAGGACGCCCCCGCGGCGCCCGAAGCGAGCGAGGCCACGAGCTCGGCCACGACCTACGAGACCGCCGACCTGCTCGAGCAGCTGCGCCGCCGCCGCGGCGAGCGCCAGCACACGGTCTACGACGAGATGGCCGAGTACCAGGACGACGACGAGCTCGTCATCGACGGCCCGGCCGACGCGTCCGAGCCACAGGCGCGCGTGACGCCGTTCGCGGCCGCGAGCGCGCAGCCCGACGAGTCGCCGGCGGAGCCCGAGGCTGAGGTCGACCCCGAGCACGATCCGGTCGCGCTCGACGACGACGCGAACCAGCTCGACCTCGCGGTCGACGAGGCCGAGCAGGCACCGTCGCAGTCGCGCAAACGCACCGGCGCGCGCCCGGCGATGCCGACGTGGGACGAAATCGTCTTCGGTACTCGCACTGACGACTAGCGCCGACTCGCGCGCGAGTCGGCTAGCGCACGAAGGCCCCGAGGCGTACGAGCGGCACCGTTGTCTCTTCCGGTGTGACCGAGCCGTGCTGGCCGATCATTTGGCGCATGCTCGCGGGCATGGGGCGCACGTAGTACGAGACATCGCCGACGGCCGCGAGCACGACGTCGCCAATGCGGTCGAACACCTCTGGGTCGACATCGTCGCCGTACCAGCCGCGCGCGATCGCCTCGTCGCGGGTGAGCGCGACGGCGAGGTCGCCCTCGGCCGCTCGCAACCGGCTCGCGAGCACCTCGCGGTCGAGGTCGGTGGCGTCGTCGGGCAGGTAGATGTGCCGCAGCCGCGGCTCCCCCGCGACGGCAACCACGTCGCTCGGCAAAGCGTCGTCAATGTCGCGCTGTCGCTCGCGAGCGACATCGACCATGCCGTGGTCGGCGAGCAGAAGAATCCCGATGTCGTCGGGTACGAGCTCGAGCAGGCGGTCGATCGACGCATCGAGCTCCTCGAGCCGCACGGTCCACGCATCCGACTCCCACCCCTGTGAGTGGCCCGTCTGGTCGAGTTCGGCGTGGTACAGGTAAATGAGCGGATGCGCGAGCTCGCGCGCCGCCTGCGCGGCCACTTCACTGCGATCGCGCATCGTCTCGGCACCGAGGTAGTCGGCGCCGCGCAGGCTCGCGAGTGTGAGCCCGGACTCACGGTAATCCTCGACCGAAACGACAACGGGGCTCGCGCCACGAACCGTCTCGAACACGGTGTCGCGCAGCTGCCAAGTGTCGGGCGGCATGTTCGTTCCCCAGCCCGAGAGCTGGTTCAGGTACATGCGCTGCTCGCGGTCCCACACCGAGTACGCGACCATGCCGTGGTCACCAGCCCGGCTCGCGGTCGTGAGCGAGGTGATGCCCGAGACCGTGGTTGAGGGGAAGCTTTGCGCGGTGCCGTCGTTCCAGGCACGCGTGATCGTGCGCGCATGCCCCGAGCGGGCCCGGAGCTGATGCGCCCCGAGGCCGTCCACGAGGATGACGATGGCGCCGCGAACTTCGGGGAGGTCGAGCCGCCCCGTCGCGTCGGGCGACGGCACGCCCATCGCGGCAAGGCAATCGGGCAACACGTCGGCGAGGAGCGGCTGATCACCCGGTGATTCCACTAACGTAAACGGCATCTGAGTATCTTTTCACACTCGCAATGCCCGGCCGGAACGCCGTTTTGGCGTGCGACAAGGCAGGTGGATGCAACAAATGGCGACGGGCGCAAACGGCGAACGCATTGAAGACGTTGACGTCTCGGGCGAGATGCAGGGGTCGTACCTCGAGTACGCCTACTCCGTCATCTACTCTCGCGCACTGCCCGACGCCCGCGACGGCCTCAAGCCCGTGCAGCGGCGCATCCTCTACCAGATGACCGAGATGGGTCTGCGCCCCGACCGCGGGCATGTGAAGTCGGCCCGCGTCGTCGGCGACGTCATGGGCAAGCTGCACCCCCACGGCGACTCGGCGATCTACGACGCGCTCGTGCGCCTCGCGCAGCCGTTCGTGCAGCGGGTCCCGCTCGTCGACGGCCACGGCAACTTCGGCTCGCTCGACGACGGCCCCGCCGCGCCCCGCTACACCGAGGCCCGCCTCACCGCCGCGGCCCTTGCTCTCACAGACTCGCTCGACGAAGACGTCGTCGATTTCGTGCCGAACTACGACAACTCGCTGCAGCAGCCGGAGGTGCTGCCCTCGGCGTGGCCGAACCTGCTCGTCAACGGCGCCTCGGGCATCGCCGTGGGCATGGCGACGAATATGGCGCCGCACAACCTCGGCGAGGTGATCTCGGCCGCGCGGCACCTGCTCGCGCATCCCGACGCCACGCTCGAGGACCTCATGGAGCACGTGCCCGGCCCCGATCTGCCGGGCGGTGCCCGCATCGTCGGCCTCGACGGTGTACGCGACGCCTACGCGAACGGGCGTGGCTCGTTCACCATGCGCGCGACGGCATCGATCGAGCACGTCACCGCCCGCCGCCTCGGCATCGTCGTCTCCGAGCTTCCGTACCTCGTTGGCCCTGAGAAGGTCATCGAAAAGATCAAGCAGGGCGTGCAGTCCAAAAAGCTTGCCGGCATCTCGCAGGTCACCGACCTCACCGACCGCAAGTCGGGCCTCAAGCTCGTCATCGAGCTGAAGACGGGATTTGCGCCCGAGGCCGTGCTCGAACAGCTCTACCGGCACACCCCGCTCGAAGATTCCTTCCACATCAACAACGTCGCGATTGTCGACACCGCGCCGAAGACGCTCGGCCTACGCGAGATGCTCGACGTGTATCTCAAGCACCGCATCAGCGCGGTGCGGCGCCGCAGCCAGTTCCGCTTGAACAAGCACAAGGACCGTCTGCACCTCGTCGACGGCCTGCTCATCGCGCTCGTCGACATCGATGAGGTCATCGAGATCATCCGGTCGTCCGACGACGCTGAGGCCGCCCGGAGCCGGCTCATGCTCGTCTTCGACCTTTCGGAACGCCAGGCCGAATACATCCTCGAGTTGCGCCTGCGTCGCCTCACGAAGTTCTCGCGCATCGAGCTCGAGACCGAAGCCGACGAGCTGCGACGCAAGATTGCCGACCTCGAGGCGCTCCTCGCCGACGAGCAGTTGCTGCGCCAGGCCGTCAGCCAGGAACTCAGCGACACGTCTGACCAGTTTGCGACGCCGCGCCGCACCGTGCTCATCGCCGACGACACCGAGATTCGGGCGGCAAAGCAGAGCGCGAAGTCGGGCGAGGCGTCGCTGCAGTCGAGCGACGACCCGACCCGCGTCATCTTCTCGGCGAGCGGACGCATCCTGCGCGTCAACGTGGCCGAGGGCGAGACGTTCGTGCGCCCGAAGCGCCGCACGAAGCACGACGCGATCCTCGCCGAGATCGCGACCACCACGCTGAGCGACATCGGTGCCGTAACGAACCGCGGCATCGTCTACCGCATGACCGCCGTCTCGCTGCCCGCCTCGCCGGCTAGCTCAGTGCTGCTCACCGGTGGCGTCATGGCGCGCGACTACTTCGGCATCACCGACAAGGCAGAGCGAATCGTGGGCCTCGTGCCGTTGAGCGTATCGACGCCGCTCGCCATTGGCACCCGCAACGGCGTCGTCAAGCGTGTGAACCCCGCCGAGTGGGGCAAGCAGCACGAGCTCTCGGCCATCGCGCTCAAGGGCGATGACGAGGTGGTGGGCGCCGCCCGGGCCGACGACGCGGACGACCTTGTGTTCGTCACGTCCGACGCCCAGCTGCTGCGGTTCGAGGCGTCGAACGTGCGTCCGCAAGGGATCGGCGCCGGCGGCATGGCCGGCGTGCGGCTCAGCGACGGCGCGCGGGTCATCGGTTTCTCGGTCGTTACCTCGGCGCAGCGCGACAACGCGGTCGTCGTGACCATCGCCGAGCCACCGAGCGACGAAGCGCTGTTCGCCGACGTCGAGGGCAGCGCGAAGGTCACCCCGCTCGCCGAGTACCCGACCAAGGGCCGCGGCACCGGCGGCGTGCGCGCGCAGCGCTTCGTGCGCGGCGAATCGGCCCTTGCGATCGGCTGGGTCGGCCCAGGCCCCGCGCACGCGAATGCGAAGGACGGCGCGATTCGTCAGCTGCCCGAGCTGGTCGCCCGCCGGGATGCGTCGGGCACCAAGCTCGAGGGCACGGTCGCGTACGTGGGTCGCGCGATGGGCCAACCCGCCTAGGCGGGGCTGGTCAGCGGCCTGTGAATGTGGGCTTGCGCTTCTGCTGGAACGAGGCGAAGCCCTCGCGATAGTCTTCGGTCGCGCAGAGGTCTGCCTGCGCGTGGTTCTCGGCCGACATAGACTTCCACAGGCCAACTCGCTGATCGCGGATTTGCTGCACGAGCTCCTTCGAGGCGTTGAACGCGAGCCTGGCTCCCGAGGCCGCCTTCGCCGCGCGCACGCGCGTGAATTCGAGCAGTTCGACGTCGGCGACCCAGCGGCTAAACAGCCCCTGCTCGACCGCCTCGCGGCCGCTCATGAACTCGGCCGTGTAGATGAGGTCGAGCGTGCGATGCGGCCCGAGGCGCTCTGTGAACAGCCAGTGCCCGCCCGAGTCAAGCGTCGCCCCGAGGTTCGCAAACGGCGAACCAAGCTTCGCCCGTTCGGCGACGTAAACGACGTCGCACGCGAGCGCGAGCCCGAGCCCGACCCCGAGGCAGGCGCCTTGCACCGCCGCGAATGTCGGCGCGGGAAACTCGCTGAGCGCGCGCATGACCGTCTCGACGCCACCCTCGAGATAGCCGATCACGTCGTCCTCGGCGGGGTCGACGCCCGAGATGTCGCGGCCAGCGCAGAATGCGCGGCCCTCGCCTCGCAGCACCAGCGCGCCAATCTCGCCCGAGTCGACGGCCGAGGCCGCCGCCCGAATCGCCGTCGCGAGCTCCTCAAGGTCGCCGAAGCCGAGCGAGTTGAGCCGCTCGGGCGCATCCAGGACAATCTCAATCACCCGGTCGGTCACCTGGGTCGTAATCACGGCGTGCCTCCTAGGCGTCGAAGTCCACCGCGACGCGATCGCTCGTCGGTCGCGACTGGCAGGTCAGTACGTAGCCGCGCTCGACGTCGTCGGCCTCGAGCGCGTAGTTCTCGGCCATGTCGACGGTGCCCTCGGTGACTTTCGCGCGGCAGGTGCCGCAGACCCCGCCGGCGCAGGCGAACGGCACGTCGGCGCGCACGCGCAGCGCCGCGTTGAGCACCGTCTCGCGGGCGGTCTTCGGCGACTTCACGTCGCCGGTCAGGCCGTCGAGCTGGAAGCTGATCTCGAAGTTCTCGCCCTCGGGGTCGACCTCGACCGGTCGCCCGGCGCTGCCCTGGGCGCCCTCGCCCGGCTGGCCGGTCGAGAACAGTTCGAAGCGCACCTTCGCGGCCGGCACATTGCGGCCATCCAGCTCGTCGCGGATGAGCTGCACGAGTTCGAACGGCCCGCAGAGGAACCACTCGTCGACCTTGTCGACATCGATGAGGTGCGTGAAGATCTGGCCGAGGCGGTCGGCGTCGATGCGCCCCGAGTAGATCGGCGCCTGGCGCTGCTCGCGCGAGAGCACGTGGTGAATCGCGAGCCGCGACGGGTAGCGGTCCTTGAGGTCAGCGAGCTCCTCGAGGAACATCACCTCGCTCGCGGAACGGTTCGCGTAAATCAGGTCGAGCGTCGTCTCAGGATGCGCGAGCAGGGTCTTCGCGATCGCGAGGATGGGCGTGATGCCCGAGCCGGCTGCGGCCGCCACGAAATGCGTGCGCCCCGCCGCGAGCGCCTCGCCCGAAACGGCCTCGGCATCGTTCATGCCGGTGAGCCGGTGCTGCGAGATGAACGCACCCTGCGGACTCATCACCTCGAGCGTCTCCCCCGCCTTGAGGTCTTCATTCGCCCAGGTCGAGAAGACGCCGCCGAGGTCTTTCTTGATGCCGACCTTGAGCACACCCGGGGTGGGCGCCTCGCAGATCGAATAGCTGCGGCGGATCTCGGTGCCGTCGATCTCGGTGCGCAGCGCCACGTACTGGCCCGCCACATAGTCGTATTCGTCCTGCAGTTCGGCGGGCACGGCGAAGCTCACCTCGACCGCGCTGTCAGTAAGCCTGCGCACCTGCGACACCTCGAGTGGGTGAAACGTCGCACGACGCTTGCCCGTGCCGGCGCCTTCGCCGGCCGACGAGTCGGATTTGTTCAGATTCGTAGCAGTCACTAGTGCACCTTGAAGTAATCGAAGGGCTCCTTGCATTCGGCGCACTGATACAGCGCCTTGCAGGAGGTGGAGCCGAAGCGGCTGAGTTCGTTGGTCTGGATGGACCCGCAGCGAGGGCAGCGTACCGAGAGCGAGAGGCGAGTCGCGCCGCGCTGCGCGCCGACGGCCGAGCGGCCGGAGGGCGGCGCGATGCCGTACTCCTCGAGCTTGCGCTTGCCCTCGTCGGTAATCCAGTCGGTGCTCCAGGCCGGCGCGAGCACGAGCACAACCTCGGGGTCGGCGTAGCCGGCCGACTCGAGCGCGTGCAGGAGGTCCTGCTTAATCGTGCCCATCGCCGGGCAGCCCGAGTACGTCGGCGTGATGATCACCTGCGCCGTGCCGTCGTCGGCGACGAGCGCATCGCGGAGGATGCCGAGGTCGGCGATCGTGAGCACGGGAATCTCCGGATCGGCAACCTGCGCGGCGACGTCCCACACCGCGCCCGCCCGGGCGTCGCTGGGCCGCGTCGACGTGTGGGGATGCACCTGCGTGTTCATGCCCCCACCTACCAGCTCGCGCCAGGGTGCTTCCGTGCCAGCACCTGCATCTCGGCGAGGAGGTAACCGAGCGACTCGCGGTGCTCGCCGCGGCGGCCTCCGGTGAGGGCCTGGGGCACCTCGGGCAGCGTGAGTCCGGCCTCGGCTAGCACCGAGGTCACGCGCGACATCACCGGCTCGCGCAGCGCGGATGGGCGCGGCGCGATGCCGTCGAGGCGATCGTGCAGCTCCTCGTCGTCGAACAGTTCGTCGAGGTAGGGCGCGATGTAGTCGAGCCCCGCCTGCAGTCGAGCGTTCGCCGCTTCGGTACCGATGCCGAGTCGCAGCGTCCACTGCTCGGCGTGGTCGACGTGGTAGTCGTACTCCTTCGCGGCCTTCTGCGCGATCGCCGCGAGAATCTCGTCCTGCGAGTGCGATAGGCGCGAGAAGAGCTCGAAGCCGTAGTGGGCCCAGACAAGCTGCCGGGCGATGGTGCGACCGAAGTCCTCGCTCTCGAGCTCGACAAGGTGCAGGCTGCGGAACTCCTCTTCCTCGCGGAAGTAAGCGAGGTCATCCTCGCTCTTGCCCCACGCGCTGCCCGCATAGGTGAGCAGCACGCGCGCGTGGCCGAGCAGGTCAAGCGCGATGTTGCTCAGCGCGATGTCTTCCTCGAGCTCGGGCGCGCGGGCAACCCACCAGAGGTTGCGCTGCGCGAGAATCAGCGCGTCGTCGCCGAGTCGTAGCGCGTACTGCGCGACATCCTCGCTCGCCTGCACATCGCGCTGGATCAGCTCCTCGCTCGTAAGCGCGTAGCCGGCCGAGATGAGGGTCGCGGAATCAAAGCCCGAGCCGCTCACAGGTGCTTCACCCCTTCGGACTTCGTGTAATAGGTCGCGTGGCGAAAGTTCTTGCCCTGCGACGACTCAAAGTAGGAGTCCTTGTGGTCGGGGTCGCTCGCGGTGATGTCGGTGCTGCGCACCACCCAGAGCGAAACGCCCTCGTTGCGACGGGTGTACAGGTCGCGCGCGTTGCGCAGAGCCATGTGTTCGTCGGGCGCGTGCAGCGAGCCAGCGTGTACATGGCTCAGGCCACGCGACGAACGGACGAACACTTCCCAGAGCGGCCACTCGTTGCGGCCCGCGGGCTGAACGGATTCGGTCGTTTCGGACATTTCACACTCTCCATCGAGTCGTCGCGGTGCTCCACCGCAACGAGAAAACTAGTACGGGCTACGCCACGCGGGTGGCGACGTCGGCCTGCTTCGCGGCGTAAGCCGCGGCAGCCTCGCGCACCCAGGCGCCGTTCTCGTGTGCCTCCTTGCGGCGGGCAAGGCGTTGCGCGTTCGCGGGGCCGTGGCCCTTGATGACGTCGAAGAATTCGGTCCAGTCGAGCTCGCCAAAGTCGTAGTGGCCGCGCTCCTCGTTCCACTTGAGCTCGGGGTCGGGCAAGGTCAGGCCGAGCGCCTCGGCCTGCGGCACGATCATGTCGATGAAGCGCTGGCGCAGCACGTCGTTCGAGAAGCGCTTGATGTTCCAATCCATCGACTGCTGCGAGTTCGGCGACTGGTCGTCCGGCGGGCCGAACATCTGCAGCGCGGGGCCGTAGAGGCGGTTCACGGCCTCCTGCGCCATCTGCTTCTGCGCGGGCGTGCCGTTCGAGAGCGAGTAGAGGATCTCCCAGCCCTGGCGCTGGTGGAACGACTCTTCCTTGCAGATGCGCACCATCGCGCGGCCGTACGGTCCGTACGAGCAGCGGCACAGCGGCACCTGGTTGCAGATCGCGGCACCGTCGACGAGCCAGCCGATCGCGCCCATGTCGGCCCAGGTGCGGGCCGGGTAGTTGAAGATCGACGAGTACTTCGCCTTGCCAGAGATGAGCTGCTCGGTCATGACGTCGCGCGGAGTGCCGAGCGTCTCAGCGGCCGAGTAGAGGTAGAGGCCGTGGCCGGCCTCGTCCTGCACCTTGGCGGTGAGAATCGCCTTGCGCTTCAGCGACGGGGCTCGGGTGATCCAGTTCGCCTCGGGCTGCATGCCGATGATCTCGGAGTGCGCGTGCTGGGCCATCTGGCGCGTGAGGGTCTTGCGGTAGGCGTCGGGCATCCAGTCGGCCGGTTCGACGCGCGTGTCGTCAGCGATGAGCTGGTCAAAGTACGTCTGCGCCCGCTCGAGGTCGAGTTCGTCGCGGCCGGGCAGCTCGGTCACATTGTTCGTCACTGTGTGTCTCCTTCGACTTGGCGGTGGCCGCGTGGGCGCACGCGACTACACGTCAGCAATTACAGAACGTGCGTTCAGTATATGTGTTCCACTCGAAAGGTCAAGCAGCCGACTCTCAGCGATATTTCGAATTTTCTGTAAGACTGTTCAGGAATTCACGAAGGAGTGAACCCATGACCCAGGCACCGTCGCCGACCACCAGGAATTCCGCTGTCGAATCCACCCCCACGTTCGACGAGCTCGCATCCTCCCACCGCATCCTGCAGGACGATTTTGCGAGCAAGTGGATGGGCATTCGCGTGCGCTCGTACGCGCCCGGCAAGGTCGAGATCGAGATGGAGCTTCGCCAGGAGATGCTCAACGGATTTGGCATCGCCCACGGTGGCATGGTGTTCGCGTTCGCCGACACGGCGTTCGCTCTCGCGTGCAATCCACCCGAGGACGACGGCACCATCACGGTCGCGCAGGGAGTCGACATCAACTTCCTCCGCCAAGCGACGCAGGGGCAAACCCTCACCGCTCGCGCCGAGATGCAGCACCAGGCCCGAAGCGGCATCTGCGACATCGAAATCTTCGCGCAGAGCCCCGACGACACCGAGGCACAACGCATCGCCCTCTTCCGCGGCCGCTGCCGGACCATCCGCAAGCCCGAGTAGCCACCGCCTCCACTCCCCCACCAATCGATCTGAGAAGGCAACGATTTCCCGTGGACCAGAAATTTGATCTCGACACGCTCGACCCCGAAGAGCAGATGAGCCGTGAGGAGCTCGACGCACTGCAGCTCGAGCGCCTCAAGTGGACCGTGCGTCACGCGTACGAGAACGTGCCGATGTACCGCAAAAAGTTCGACGAGGCCGGCGTCACGCCCGACGATCTGCAGGAGCTTGCCGACCTCGCGAAGTTCCCGTTCACGACGAAGGAAGATCTCCGCGAGAACTACCCGTTCGGCACTTTCGCCGTGCCGATGGAGCGGGTGCGCCGTGTGCACGCATCGTCGGGCACGACCGGGCGCCCGACCGTGGTCGGCTACACCGAGGGCGACCTCGACCGCTGGGCCCGCGCCGTCGCCCGCGTCATGCGACTCGCCGGCGCCCGGAAGGGCGACATCGTCCATAACGCCTACGGCTACGGCCTGTTCACCGGCGGTCTCGGCGCCCACGCCGGCATCGAAGCGGCCGGCCTTACGGTCGTGCCGATGTCGGGCGGCCAGACCTCGCGCCAGATTCAGATGATTCGGGACTTCTCGCCACGCATCATCATGTGTACACCCTCGTATCTGCTGACGATCCTCGACGAGATGCATCAGCAGGGCCTCGATGCCCGCGACACCTCGCTCGAGATCGCGATCCTCGGCGCCGAGCCGTGGAGCGAGCAGATGCGCGCCGAGATCGAGCGCGGCTTCGACCTCAAGACCATCGACATCTACGGCCTGTCGGAGCTCATGGGTCCCGGCATGGCGGGCGAGTCGGTCGAGCATCAAGACGGTGCGACGATCTGGGAGGATCTCTTCCGCCCCGAGATCGTCGACAAGGACGACCTCACGAAGGTGCTGCCAGACGGTGAGATCGGTGAGCTCGTGTTCACCTCGCTCACCAAAGAGGCCATGCCGATCATCCGCTACCGCACGAAGGACCTTTCGACGCTGCTGCCAGGCGACGCCCGCCCGAACATGCGCCGCATGAAGAAGGTCGCAACCCGCACCGACGACATGATCATCCTGCGCGGCGTGAACATGTTCCCGTCGCAGATCGAGGAGCTCGCGCTCGGCCAGCGCGCGCTCAGCCCGTACTACCACCTCGAGCTCACGCGCCCGAAGCGGATGGACGAGCTCACGGTCGTGATCGAGCGTCGCCCCGAGTTCACCATGGCTGAGGCCCAGGCCTGCGGCGAGCACCTGCGCCAGGACATCAAGATCCGCATCGGCTCCTCGGTGCGCATCCACATCGTCGACCCGAACACCGTCGCCCGTTCCGAGGGCAAAGCGAAGCGCATTTTCGACTACCGCGACCGGCGGCAGTCGGAGCTACCCGACCACTACCGCCCGCTCACGCGCTAACGCGACCACCGCATCCGGGACCCGCCACACCAGCGGGTCCCGTTTGCGTACGTGCCCGTCGCTCCCATTCCCGCCTAGGATTGCCCCAGACATGAGTATCTCCAGCACCAAGCCCGACGCGCCCCGCCGCGGCCGCCCCGGCAACGATCGCGACGACGTCATTTCAGCGGCCGTGCGCCTGTTCAACGAGCACGGCTACGAGGCCACGACGATCGGCATGATCGCCGACCAGCTCGGTGTCTCGAAGTCGGCGATCTACCACCACGTGCGCAGCAAGGAAGAACTGCTCGCCGCCGCGCTCGACCATGCCATGGGCGCGCTCGAGGCCGTGCTCGACGACCCGCAGGCCGTGACCGGCGACGTTGTTGACCGGCTCGAGTTCGTCATGCGCGCCACCGTCACGGTACTAACAGGGGAGCTCGCCGAGGTGACCCTACTGCTGCGGCTGCGCGGCAACACCGAGCTCGAGCGCCGCGTGCTCGAGCGCCGACGCCACTTCGACCGCGCGGTCGCCCAACTGATGCAGGATGTGGCCGACGAAGAGAACATTCGCGCCGACATCGACCCTCGCGCGGCGACACGGCTCGTCTTCGGCATGATCAACTCGATCACCGAGTGGTACCGCACCGACGGCCCGCTCAACGGACAGGCCCTGGGCGACCTCGTCGTGCGGTTGGTCTTCCAGGGCCTGCGTGCGCGAAGCTCATAGCTTCGCATACGTCGCCTAGCCGAGCGCCTGTTCCTCGCGCTTCGCGACGAGGGTGAGCACGTCGTAGGTTGCGACGAGCTCGTCGTCTTGGTTGCGGAGCACCGCATCCCACACGACCTCGGCGTAGGCCTCGGTCTCACGCGGGGTGATGCGCTTCGCCGTGAGCTCGACGCGCACCGAGTCATCGACGCCGACCGGGGTGATGAACCGCAGCCGCTCCATGCCGTAGTTCGCGTAGACGGCGCTGCGACCGGGAGCGACAAAGAGGCCGGCTGCCCAGCTGATGAGCAGGTAGCCGTGCGCGACGATGCCTGGGAAGAACGGGTTCGCCTCGGCCGCCTCCGCATTGGTGTGTGCGTAGAAGATGTCGCCGGTCGTGTTCGCGAAATCGGTGATCTCCTGCAGCGTCGCCTGGCGCAGCTCCGACACGAACGCATCGCCGAGGCGCAGCGTCTCGAGCGACTTGCGGAACGGATGCACCGCCCCGTTCTCGCCCTCGGGCGTGCCGCCGTAGCTCGGCGCGCCGACACGCTGCTGGGCCGCGCCGGTGTGCCACTGGCCCGTCACCGCGGTGAGCAGATCGGGCGAGCCTTGGATCGCACTGCGCTGCATGTAGTGGAAGATCGAGCGCACGCCGCCGAGCTCTTCGCCGCCACCGGCGCGGCCCGGGCCGCCGTGCACGAGGTGCGGCATCGGCGAGCCGTGCCCGGTCGAGGTCTTCGCCGTCGTGCGGTTGAGCAGGTGCACGCGACCGTGGTAGCCCGCGATGCCGGTGGTCAGCGTGCGTGCCACCTCGGGGTCGTTCGTCGCGATCGTCGCAACGAGCGAGCCCGCGCCGAGCGCCGCGAGTTCGACGGCCTCGTCGAGCGTGTCGTAGCCCGTGACCGAGGTGACCGGCCCGAACGCCTCGGTCCCGTGGAGTGCCTCCGCGCGGTTGTCATCCCACTTAAGCACGACCGGCGACATGAAGGCCGCAGTGGCACCCTCATCGCGCTCGTTCGAGCCGTAGACGACTTCGCCGCCGCCCGAGATCAGGCGGTCGACCGCATCCTGCACGTCGTGCAGTTGCTCGAGCGACGCGAGCGCGCCCATCGTCGTACCCTCGGCGCGGGGGTCGCCCACGCGGACCTTCTCGTCGAGGCGCTGCGCGATCGCGTTGATGACCGGCTCGACAAGCGCGTTCGGCACAATCACGCGACGAATCGCGGTGCACTTCTGCCCCGCCTTCGCCTGCACCTCGGTCACCACAGAACGTACGAACGACTCGAATTCGGGCGAGTCGGCCGTCGCGTCGTCGCCGAGGATCGCCGCGTTGAGCGAGTCGGCCTCGGCGTTGAAGCGCAGGCCTCCCTCGGCAACGTTCGGGTGCTGTCGCAGCTTGTCAGCCGTCGACTTCGAGCCCGTGAAGGCGACGGAATCGCGGAAGTCGAGGTGGTCGAGCAGCTCACGCGCCGAGCCCGAGACGAGCTGCAGCGAACCGTCGGGCAGCAGCCCGGACTCGACCATGATGCGCACGCAGGCTTCGGTGATGTACCCCGTTGGCGTCGCGGGCTTCACGATCGACGGCACGCCCGCGATGAACGCCGGGGCGAACTTCTCGAGCATGCCCCAGACGGGGAAGTTAAAGGCGTTGATCTCGGCGGTGATGCCGGGCGTGCGGGCGTAGATGTGCTCGCCGACGAAGGAGCCGTCTTTCGACAGCTGCTCGAGCTGCCCGTCGATGACGACATTCGAGTTCGGCAGCTCGCGTCGTGCCTTCGAGCTCATCGTGAAGAGCACGCCGATACCGCCGTCGATGTCGATGAAGTTGTCGACCTTGGTCGAACCGCTGCGCATCGAGAGTTCGTAGAGCTCGGGTTTGCGCTCGGTGAGCAGCAGCGCGAGCTGCTTCAGGATCATCGCTCGCTGGTGAATCGTGAACGCGCCAAGCCCGGCCCGACCGACCGTGCGCGCGTACTCCACCACCTCGGCGAGGTCGAGGCCGTCGGTCGAGACCTGCGCGATCACGTCACCCGTCGCGGCATCCCGCACGAGCTGCCCGGCGGTTTCGCCGGACGGCGTCCACCATTCATCGCGCACGTAGCTCGGCACAAAGTCGATGGTGTTGCTGACCTGGGTCATGGTTGCTGTGTCCTCTCCGCGGCGGCGAGGGTGCCGACGCGCCTAATTCCAGTCGTAGAAGCCGCGGCCGCTCTTGCGGCCGAGTTCGCCGCGAGCCACCTTGTCGCGCAGCAGCTGCGGCGGGGCGAAGCGCTCGCCGAGGTGCTCGGCGAGGTACTCGGCGATGCCGAGGCGCACGTCGAGGCCAACGATGTCGGTCGTCTTCAGTGGCCCCTGCGGGTGCTTGTACCCGAGCTCCATCGCGGCGTCGATGTCCTCGGCGCTCGCGACGCCCTCCTCGACCATGCGGATGGCCTCGAGTGCAATCGCGACGCCGAGGCGCGACGAGGCGAAGCCGGGCGAGTCCCGCACAACGACCGGCGTCTTGCCGAGCGCGCGCACCCACTCGGGCGCCGCCTCGCGTAGCGCCGCCGACGTGGCCGAGGCGATAACGACCTCGATCAGCGTCGACGCGGGCACCGGGTTGAAGAAGTGCAGCCCGAGGAACTGCTCGGGACGCTTAAGTTCCGCCGCGAGGCTGTCGAGCGAGATCGACGAGGTGTTTGACGCGAGCGTCGCGTCGGCGCGCAGTTGCGCCTCGGCCGCGCGCAGCGCATCCCGCTTCACCGCGAAGTCTTCAAACACCGCCTCGACGACCAGGTCACGGTCGGCGAGCGCCGAGTAGTCGACCGCCGTGCGGAGCCGCGCGGCCGTGACCTCGGCGTCGAGCTCAAATCCACGCTGGATCGACTTCGCGACGCTCTCGACCACGCGATCGTGCGCCGCCGCAGCGGCGGCCTCATCGCGCTCAAGTACGACGACGTCGGCGCCGTTGATGAGGAACGCGTGGGCGATGCCGGCGCCCATGCGCCCGCCGCCGATGACGCCAACGCGGGCGGGAAGCACGGATGTGCTCATGACTTGCTCTCCTTGCTCTCGTTTTCGGCCGCACTGGCTGCTCGCTTCGCCTCGCGTCGGTCGAGGAAGGCCTGCATGCGCTCGAACTTCTGCTGCGATTCGAACAGCATGCCCTGGGCGAGCGTGTCGACGACCGGGTGGGCCTCACGAGGTAGGTGGAAGACCGACTTCGAGATGCGCACCGCGAGCGGGTCTTGCTTCACGATGCGGTCGGCCAGCACGTTCGCCGCGTCGAGCAGCGACGCGGCCTCGTGCACCTCGGTGATGAGATGGCAGGCGAGCGCTTCGTCAGCGCCGAGCTGACGTCCCGCGAGCAGGATCTCCTTCGCGAGTGGCTCCCCCACGAGTTCCTTGAGCCGCCAGGTGGCGCCCGCCGCGGCCATGATGCCGAGCGCGGTCTCGGGGTTGCCGAGCTTCACATTGGGGGTCGCGATGCGGAAGTCCGCCGCGTACGCGAGCTCCGCTCCGCCGCCCAGGGCGTAGCCCTCGATCGCGGCGATGACCGGCATCGGCAGCTTCGCGATGCGGTCGAAGATCGTCGAGTTGATGCCCGCGAGGGCGTCGTCGCGGCGACGCTCGCGCAGCTGCGCGATGTCGGCGCCCGAGGCAAAGATGCCGTTGGCGCCGGTGATGATGAGGATGCGTGGCTCGCGCTCGAGCTCGCCGCACAGGACGTGCAGCTCATCGACCATCTGCTGGTCGATCGCGTTGCGGGTGGGCGCGTGGTCGAGGGTCACGATGACGCGGTCGGCGGCAACGTCGACGCCAAGCCGTTCGAATGCGGCCGCGCGCGCGACGAGGTCGGAAATCGTCATGGAGGTGCTCCAGTTCTTCGATCGCGGGCGGCTACGGGCGCTCGAGCAGCACGGCGGTGCCCTGGCCAACGCCGATGCACATCGTGGCGAGGCCGCGGTCGGCCCCCTCCTGCTCCATGCGGTTCATGAGGGTCACGGTGATGCGGGCACCGGAGGAACCGAGCGGGTGACCGAGCGCGATCGCGCCACCGTTGCGATTCACCCGGCCTTGGTCGGCACCGAGTTCGCGCAGCGTGGCGAGCGATTGCGTAGCGAACGCCTCGTTGAGCTCGATCGCGCCCACCGAGTCGAGCGACCACCCAGCGCGGTCGAGGGCCTTGCGCGTCGCAGGCACCGGGCCGACTCCCATGATCTCGGGCGCTACACCGGCCGAGCCAGAGCCCGCAATGCGGGCGCGAGGCGTGAGGCCGAAGCGCTCGATCGCGCGGTCGGAGGCAATCACGAGCGCCGAGGCGCCATCATTGAGCGACGAAGAATTGCCGGCGGTGACCACGCCGCCTGGCCTCACCACCGGGCGAAGCCGGCTGAGGACCTCCAGCGTCGTGCCCGCGCGCGGCCCCTCGTCGGTGTCGACGACCGTCACGTTGCCCTTGCGGTCGCGCACCTCGACAGGCACGATCTCATTGTCGAAGCGGCCAGCTTCGATCGCCGCGAAGGCGTTCTCGTGCGAGCGCACCGCGAAGGCATCGGCGTCCTCGCGGCTGATGCCGAAGACCTCGGCGACTTCCTCGCCGGTCTCGGGCATCGAGAAGGTCATCTTGCCGTCGCGGGCGAGCTCGCCGTCGACGAAGCGGGGGTTCGGGAAGCGCCAGCCGATCGACGTGTCGTAGCTCTGGCCGGGCTTCGCCCAGGCGCTCCCCGGCTTTTCGACCACCCAGGGCGCGCGCGTCATCGACTCAACACCGCCCACGACGACGAGGTCGGCGTCGCCCGAGCGCACCATCTGAGACGCCGAAACTATCGAAGTCATGCCGGATGCGCAGAGCCGGTTGATCGTGAACCCCGGCACCTCCTGTGGCAGCCCCGCCAGCAGCCACGCCATGCGGGCGACGTTGCGGTTCTCCTCGCCAGCGCCGTTCGCATTGCCGAACACGACCTCGTCGACCGAGGTGGCATCGATGCCACTGCGGCGCACGACCTCGCCGATCACGAGTGCGGCCAGGTCGTCGGGACGGACCGAGGCGAGTGCCCCGCCGTAGCGCCCCACGGGGGTGCGGACGCCATCGATGATGTATGCCTCAGCCACTTGGCCAACTCCTTTGTTCACACACGTGCGGACTTCGCGGTTCACTTTACTGTATACGCCCTGCAGTATTTCGAGAGCGGCGAAACTCACGCGAAAACGAGGGCGGGCCCGAAGCAATTGCTTCGGGCCCGCCCTCGTTCTGCGGCGTTAGTGCAGTTCACCGTGGTGGTGTTTGCTTGCCTCGATCTCAGCCTTCGTGACCGGCTCGATGCGGTCGGCGAAGAACCAGCGCGACAGGCGCGCACGCAGCTTGCCCTGCTTCTTGCCATTTGCATCCGTGTAGGGCTGCACCGGCACGAAGTTGTCGTACTGCAGCTCGAACTGCTCGTCGTCGGTGAGGGGCACGTGGACTTCCTGGAACTCACCGTGCGGCAGGCGCACGACGCGGCCCGACTCGTGGCCGTGCAGCGCGAGGTTGCGGTCGGCCTTCTGCAACGCGATACACGCGCGGTGCACGACGAAGTAGACGATGAACGTTCCGATGATCAACCAGAACTGTAGGAAGTGGATGACGTGCTCCATCGCCATGTGGAAGTGCGTGGCGATGAGGTCGGACGACGCGGCCGCCCACATTGTGGCGTAGAAGCTGATCCACGCGGCGCCGAGCGCGGTGCGGAACGGCACGTTGCGCGGTCGGTCGAGCAGGTGGTGCTCGCGCTTGTCACCCGTGATCCACGACTCGATGAACGGGTACACGAACAGGCCGATGACGAACAGACCCATGAACGCGAACGGGATGAGGATCGCGAACGTGATCGTGTAGCTCGTGCCGATCGGAACCTCGAGGCCCGGCGGGATCAGTCGCAGCATGCCGTCACCGAAGCCGATGTACCAGTCAGGCTGCGTACCTGCCGAAACCGGCGACGGGTCGTACGGGCCATAGTTCCAAATCGGGTTGATCTGGAACGTCGACGCGATGAAGAAGATGAGGCCGAGCACGAGGAACATGAAGCCAACGGCCTTGCCCGCAAACACCGGGAGCACCGGGTTGCCGACGACGTTGCCCTCGGTCTTACCGGGGCCAGGCCACTGCGTGTGCTTGTTCACGACCATGAGCAGCAGGTGCAGCACGAGGAACACGATGAGCAAGGCCGGCAGCAGCATGATGTGCAGTGAGTAGAGGCGGCCGACGATCGCGTCGCCAGGGAACTCGCCGCCGAACAGCCAGAAGGAGATCCAGGTGCCGAGCACTGGAACGCCCTTAATCATGCCGTCGACGATGCGAAGACCGTTACCCGAGAGCAGGTCGTCAGGCAGCGAGTAGCCCGAGAAGCCCTCGAGCATCGCGATGACCCAGAGGACGAGGCCGATGACCCAGTTGAGTTCACGCGGCTTGCGGAACGCACCGGTGAAGTAGATGCGGGCCATGTGCAGCATGATCGACGCCACGAACAGCAGCGCCGCCCAGTGGTGCACCTGGCGCATGAGCAGACCACCGCGGACATCAAACGAGATGTCGAGCGTCGACGCCATGGCTGCCGACATACCCATGCCCTGCAGCGGCACGTACGAGCCTTCGTACTCGACGTGCGCCATCGACGGGTCGAAGAAGAAGGTGAGGAACGTGCCCGAGAGGAGGATCGCGATAAAGCTGTAGAGCGCGACCTCACCGAGCATGAACGACCAGTGGTCGGGGAAGATCTTGCGGCCGAGCTCCTTCACGGCGCCCGAGACGCTCGTGCGCTCGTCGAACCAGACGGCGGCCTTCGCGACCGCGCCGGTCTCGGCGGCAGGTGCCTTAAACGTTGTAGTCATGGCGACGCTCCCAGAAGGTCGGGCCGACAGGCTCGTGGAAGTCACTCTGAGCGACCAGGTAACCCTCGCTGTCAACGGTGATGGGCAGCTGCGGCAGCGGACGGCCCGCCGGGCCGAAGATGACGCGGCAGTGGTCAGTCACATCGAACTGCGACTGGTGGCAGGGGCACAGCAGGTGGTGGGTCTGCTGCTCGTAGAGCGCGACCGGGCAACCGACGTGAGTACAGACCTTCGAGTACGCGACGATGCCGTGGTACGACCAGTCCTTGCGGTCCTCGGCCTCGTTGAGGCTTTCCTCGGGCAGACGCATGAGCAACACGACGGCCTTTGCCTTCTCGTTGAGCATGCCGGGCTCGACCTCGAGCAGGCCGTCGGGGATCACGTGGAACGCGGACCCGATGGTGACCTCGGACGCCTTGATGGGCGTGCCGGTGGGGTCGCGCACGAGGCGCACACCGGTGTCCCAGAGCGTTTCGTGCATGAGTTCAACGGGCTTCGGGTTGTTCGCGTTGTAGAAGTCGCGCAGCATCACGATGCCGGGCAGCGGCAGCGCGAGCACCGAGGTGATGAGCGAGTTGCGCAGCAGCTTGCGACGGCTGAAGCCCGACTCCTCATCGGCTTGCTTGAAGATCTCGGCAACGCGCTTGTTGGTCGCCGGCGAGCCCCCCGTCTTGTGACGGGCCTCGGCCATCTCCTCGTCCTTCATCAGGTACTTCGACCACGCGACCGCGCCGAAGCCGATCGAGAGCATGCCGAAGGCAATGCCGAGGCCGACGAACATGTTGTTCCAGCGAACGCTCGTGATGTCTTCACGGTCGATCGGCCAGATGAAGTAGGCGAGCACCGCAAAAATCGTGGACGCGAGAGAGATCCAGAACAGCAGCGTGATGACGCGCGCCGTGTTCTTTTCCTTAGCGGAATCCGTGTCGGTCACCTTGTGGTGATGCGCCGGCAGACCCGGATTCTCGAGCGGCTCGGCGGGCTCTACGAGCGTGCCAGAGCTGACCTCACGGTCCGACGAATTGGCGGTGCGAAGCTCGCCGCCGTGTTCGTCTTCAGCCATGGTGATGCCTTTCTGGAGTGTGGAGGAGTAAAAACGTGACGAATCGAACGGCTAGTTAGGCCGCGAAGTGATCCAGATGGCAAAGCCGGTGGCAGCACCGAGGCCGAAGATCCAGATGAACAGACCCTCCGCGACGGGGCCGATCGACCCGAGGTTGTAGCCGCCGACCATCGAGGTGTTCTGCGTCATCCACTGAATCGAGGTGATGATGTCGGCCTTGTCCTGCGGCGTGAGGTTCGTGTCGCTGAAGACCGGCATGTTCTGCGGGCCTGTGACCATGGCCTCGTAGATGTGCTCGGGCGCGACCGTCTGCAGCTCGGGAGCGAACTTGCCCTCGGTGAGCGCACCGCCGCCAGCGGCGACGTTGTGGCACATGGCGCAGTTGATGCGGAAGAGTTCTGCACCGTTGGCGGCGTCGCCGTCACCCTGCAGGTACTCGTCGTCCGGAATCGCGGGGCCGGGGGCGAGCGATGCGACGTAGGCCGCGAGCTGCGCAGTCTCTTCGTCGGTGAACTGCACGGGCTTGGCGGGCGCCTGCGGCGCGTTGTTCTGCATCGGCATGCGGCCGGTGCCGACCTGGAAGTCGACGGCGGCGGCGCCGACACCGATCAAGCTCGGGCCTTCGGTGGTGCCAACCGCGTTCATACCGTGGCAGGTGGCGCAGTTCGAGTTGAACAGCTTCTCGCCGGCCTCGATGGTCTGCGCGCTGTTCATGTCGACCTCGCTGCCACCCTCGGCAGCGTTGGCCACGACGGTGTCAATGGCACCGTAGGCGCCACCCGTCAGCAGCAGGCCGATTCCCAGCAGGGCCGCGGTCGCGAGCGGGCTGCGACGTGCGCGCCCTCGTGACTTCCGCTTCGCGGCCGAGCGGTTCGTTGTGGTGAGAGACATGAGCGAACTTTCTCCTCGGCTCGGCTACTGAATGAACGGCAGGATGTAGATGACGAAGAACAGACCCACCCAGACGACATCAACGAAGTGCCAGTAGTAGGAGATCGCCATGGCGCTCTGCATCTCGCGCTTGCCCATCTTGCGGACGGCGTAGAGGCGCACGATCACGATGAGGAAGGCAAGAATGCCGCCCGTCACGTGCAGACCGTGGAAGCCCGTGGCCATGAAGAAGGCACTCGTGTACGAGTTCAGGTTGAGCACGTAGCCCTCGCTGACCAGCGTGGCGTACTCGAAGACCTGACCCGCGATGAAGATCGAACCGAGGATCGCGCTGAGGTAGAACCACTCAATGGTGGCCCAGCGACCGCCGTTGTCCTTGCGGCTGCGACGGCCAGCCTCAGCGTGCGAAACGCCGATCTGGCACGTGAACGAGCTCGAGATGAGGACGATCGTGTTGCCAACGGCGAAGGGGATGTTCAGCATGGCGTGCCCGGCATCGAACTGCGCCGGGGCCATGGCCTGAAGCGTGAAGAAGATGGCGAACAGGGCAGCGAAGAACATTACTTCGGAGCCAAGCCAGACGATCGTGCCAATCGCCACAGTATTGGGGCGATGGACCCGCGGTGCAGTCGGAGTGGGAGATGCAGAAGTCACATGACCATTATGACCGATTTCCCAGGTTCGCAAAGTTGACAGGCGGGGCGGCATTTCTTCGCCCGCTACTCTTTTTGTTATGACTTCGCTGCAAACATGGCCCGAAATGCTTGATTCCCTGCTTCGCGGCGAGGACCTCTCAGTTCGCCAGGCAACCTGGGCCATGGAAGAAGTCATGGCTGGCAACGTCACCGACGCTCGACTTGCCGCATGGCTGATCGCGCTGCGGGCCAAGGGCGAGACCGTCGAAGAGGTCATTGGCTTCCGGGATGCCATTCTCGCGAAGGCCGTGCCCACCAAGCTCCCCGCCTGGGGCGTCGACATTGTCGGCACCGGCGGCGACATGATCGGCACCGTCAACGTCTCGACGATGTCGTCGTTCGTGATCGCTGCCACCGGCACCCCTGTGCTCAAGCATGGCGGCCGCGCCGCCTCGGCGAAGTCAGGCGCCTCTGACGTGCTCACTGCGCTCGGCGCCGTGCACAGCACCGACGCCGAGGCCCTCGAGCAGATCTTCGCCGAGACGGGCCAGGCATTTCTCTACGCCTCACTGTTCCACCCGGGCTTCGGCTACGCGGGCAAGGTGCGCAAGGAGCTCGGTGTTCCGACCGTGTTCAACTCGCTCGGCCCGCTCTCGAACCCGACGCGAGCCGAGGCATCCGCCGTCGGCGTCGCCCGCCGCGAATCGATCCCCGTGATCGTCGGCGTGTTTCGCACGCGTGGCGCCGCCGCGCTCGTGTTCCGCGGCGACGACGGCCTCGACGAGCTTACCGTGACCGGCTACTCGCACATCTGGGAGGTCTCGGGCGGCGACGTCGCCGAGCATGACCTGCACCCCCGCGATGTGGGCCTCGGCACCTACGACCTCGAGGAGCTGCTCGGTGGCACGCCGGAGTTCAACGCCGAGATCGCCCGCGAGACGCTGCGCGGCGACCGCGCCGGCGCCGTGCGCGACATCGTGCTGCTCAACTCGGCTGCCGGTCTCGTCGCGTTCGACATCGCCAAGTCGCCCGAGTCGATCGAGCGCCCGATTCGGGATCGCCTCGCCGAAAAGATCGAGGTCGCGGCAGCGGCGATCGACAGCGGCAAGGCCATCGAACAGCTTGACCAATTCGTGGCCGCATCCCAGAAGTTCAACACCGAAGTTTGAGTACGGTAGAAGCCGTCCGCAGCACGCCAGTGCATCACCGCGAGGAGTAACTATGTCCGATCAGATCAGCCGCAGCGTCACCCTGAACAACGAAACCGGGCTGCACGCCCGCCCCGCCTCGGAATTCGTCAAGGAGGCCTCGAAGTACGACGCGAAGGTCACCGTCAACGGCGTTGACGCGAAGAGCCTCCTCGGCATCATGGCCATGGGCGCCACCAAGGGCACCGAGCTCGCCCTCGTCGCCGAGGGCCCCGAGGCCGAGGCCGCCGTGAATGGTCTCGTCGCGCTCGTTGAGTCGAACTTCGGCGAATAGTCGATGCCGCGAAACACCCCGGCGGGGGGCGCCGCAGCGCACGACGACGATGTTCGTGTGTTCGCCTCGGCGATTCGTGGCCCGGTGCGACCGACGGCGGTTGCAATCGGTGTCGACACCTTCCTCGCCTGGGGTGTTTCGTTTTTCCTCTTTCACTACGCCACCGAGACCGGCCGACAGAATCTGGCCGCCAGCGGTTTCCCGGCGCTCTTCGGCAGCTGGCTCATCGTCAGCGCGCTCGTGTCGCTCGGCTACGCGCTCGGCTACGTCGTGATGCGTTCGTTCGTGCCCGGCACGCAGGACTTCACCGAGGCGCGCGTGGCCCGCCTCTCGGCTGGCGACGCCGCCGCCGCGATGGCCGGCGGGTACGTCGTCGGGTTCATCCCCATGACTCTGACCGGCGACGTGCTGACGCTGCTCGCCTGGACTGCCATCGTCGGCATCCTCTTCAGCTTCGTCGCGATCCACCCCGGCAACGTCCGGCGCTTCCGCGACGCCGTGACCGCGGGCGAGATCGTGCGCGACCACTACGGCGACTAGCGCGGCTGAGCGCTACTCCCCCGCCGCATCCGGCTCTGGATGCGGATAGCTCGCGAACGCGCGCGCGAACTCGGCCCGCGCCGCCTCCGACACCGACTCGGCGAACGATTCGAGCAAGAACTCGCGGCCCGCCGCCCGCTGCTTCGCGCTCCAGGTGCCGAGAATCGCGCCGCGGCGGACCGCCGAGGGGCGAAAGACGCCGTTGTTGCCCGGCACGAGTCGGGCGTGGTGCTCCGCTGGCACGATGTAGTGGCGGTCGGGATACCCGAGTACCAATTCGTCGAACGGGGGCAGCAGGCGGCCAACGGCGAGCGTCTCGGCGCCGATTCGCTCGCGCTCCTCGCGCAGGCCGGCGCGACCCCACCGGGTCTCGCCCTCGAGCTCGCCGTACGCTTCGAGCTCGGAGGTGGCCTCGGACTCGGCGGCCCGGATGCGCCCAAGCGGCAGCTTCGTCCACCACGCGAAGTCGCGCAGCGTCGCCGGACCATGCCCGGTGAGGTACGCCCGAAGCCAGTGCTCGAGCGCGGCACGCTCGTCGCTGTTGAAACGCGCCTCGAGGGACGAACTGCCGGGCAGCCACTCGTGCGCGTCGACGAGCAGGTGGTCGCTGCCCCGCAGCGGCCCGTACGCGACGTCGCCCCGGGCCATGAGCGTGAACACGAGGTGGTAGAGCCGGCCGGAATCGGTCGGGATGTCGTTGGCCTCCCACGCCTCGCCGAGGGCCGCCCTGGTGATGGCTCGGTCGGGCGACGCCGCGATCGCCGCCCGGGCGAGCTCGGCCGCCTGCGGCACCAACTCATCGAGCCCGTGCTCGATCCGCCGTCGCTTGGCGGAGGCGAGCTGGCGGGGCCCGGTGAGTGCGAGCTGCCAGGCCAGGTCGTCGGCGGCGACGGCAAACACAGTTCCGCGCATCGGATAGCCGCGCACGATCTCGCCGCGAGCGAAGGCCGACACAACATCGGCGCGCGCCCCGCTCGTCGTGCGGAGTGCCAGGGAAGCAATGACACCGCCGAGGTGCTGGCCCTGGGACGCCGAGAGGTGTGCCGCGGCGGCGGCCGGAGTCGCGAAGGGCGCCGTGACGAACCCTTGGGCAATCATGCGCAGCTCGACGAGTTCGTTCGCGGTGACCATCACCCAATTATCGAGCATCCGCCTGAACCGAACGAAGCCCTGCAACCGTGAGATTGCAGGGCTCCGTTCAGCGAATCGCTAGTGCGCGTACTTGCCGCGGTAGAACTCGAACATCCAGCCGAGCAGACCGACGACCCCGATCGGGGCAAACCAGAAGACCGGCCACCAGCCGAAGCAGATCGACGCGAACACGGCAGCGATGGCCGCGGCAAGGATCACGGGCCACATGGAGTGGGGGGCGAACACGCCCAGCTCGGGGTCAGCCTCGCTGATTTCGGCCTCCTCGCGGTCCTCCGGCAGGAGGTTACGAGCGAATGGCTTGTTCTCGAGACCCATGTACCACGCGATGAACGCGGAGAAGAGGCTCATGAGTGCGAAGCCGATGATACCGACCCACTCTGCTTCCTTCTCGATAACCGCGGTCCACACGGTGTAACCGACGAACACTGCGAAGTAGAAGGCGGTGAGGCCCCACAGAATATTGCGTGTGGTTTTCATCTTGGACTAGTGCGCCTTTCCGCTCGCAACGGTGTCGGACTCCAGGTGGGCACCCGGCGCCGCGTACTCGGGGTGGTTGAGGTCGAACGCCGGACGCTCCGAACGGATGCGCGGGATCTCCGTGAAGTTGTGGCGCGGCGGCGGGCAGCTGGTCGCCCACTCGAGCGAGCCACCGTAGCCCCACGGGTCGTTGACCGTGACCTTCTTGCCGTTGCGGTGAGTCAGGTACACGTTGAGGAAGAACGGGATCATCGAGATCGCGAGCAAGATGGCGCCGATGGTCGAGACCTGGTTGGCCCACGTGAAGTTGTCCTCGGCCTGGTAGGTGTAGTAGCGACGGGGCATGCCGAGGACGCCGAGCCAGTGCTGCACGAGGAATGTGAGGTGGAAGCCGACGAACAGCAGCCAGAAGTGAACCTTGCCGAGGCCCTCGTTGAGCATCTTACCCGTCCACTTCGGCCACCAGAAGTAGAAGCCCGCGAACATCGCGAACACGACGGTACCGAAGATGACGTAGTGGAAGTGCGCGACCACGAAGTAGGTATCGGAGAGCGGGAAGTCGAGCATTGGCGACGCCAGGATAACGCCGGTGAGACCACCAAAGAGGAAGGTGACGAGAAAGCCGAGCGACCAGAGCATCGGTGTCTCGAACGTGATCGAACCGCGCCACATGGTGCCGAGCCAGTTGAAGATCTTCACACCCGTTGGCACAGCAATGAGCATGGTCATCAGCGAGAAGAACGGCAGGAGTACCGAACCAGTGACGTACATGTGGTGCGCCCACACCGAAGCCGACAGCGCGGCGATCGAAATGGTAGCGAGCACGAGCGTCTTGTAACCGAAGATCGGCTTGCGGCTGAACACCGGGAAGATTTCGGAGACGATACCGAAGAACGGCAGCGCAATGACGTACACCTCTGGGTGGCCGAAGAACCAGAACAGGTGCTGGTAGAGGATCGCACCGCCCAAATCCACGTCGTAGATATGGGTACCAAATACGCGGTCCATCAGCACGCCGAACCAGGCAACGGTGAGCACCGGGAAGGCGAACAGGATGAGGATCGAGGTGATGAGGGTGTTCCAAGTGAAGATCGGCATGCGCCACATGGTCATACCCGGCGCGCGCATCGTGACGATCGTCGTGATGAAGTTCACGGCACCAAAGATGGTGCCGTACCCCGTCAGGGCAAGGCCTGCGAGCCAGAGGCTGCCACCGACGCTCGGCGAGAACGTCGTCAGCGAAAGGGGCGTGTAGGCGGTCCAACCGAAGGCGGCCGCACCACCCGGGGTGAGGAAGCCCATCACGGCGGTGATCGCGCCGAAGGAGTAGAGCCAGTACGCGAAGGCGTTCAGGCGAGGGAAGGCAACGTCGGCCGTTCCGATCTGCAGCGGCAGCAGCACGTTGGCGAATCCCGAGAACAGCGGGGTCGCGAACATCAGCAGCATGATCGTGCCGTGCATCGTGAAGAGCTGGTTGTACTGATCCTTCGTCGCGATCATCTCCATGCCAGGGGCAAAGAGCTGCCCGCGGATGAGGAGCGCCATCACGCCACCAATGCAGAACCACACGACCGATGAGACAAGGTACATGTACCCGATCTTCTTGTGGTCGGTGGTGGTGAGGAGATCGATGATCAAATTGCCCTTGTTGCCCACCTTGCTCGGCGTCAAATCGGGCTCTGCGGCCTGCGGCGACTGCGCTGCCGCGGGTCTGTTCTGCGTAGTAGTCATTTCACCCTGCCCTAGAGATTATTCAGCTTCGTCTTGCTCGATGACCGGAACCTTGGTGCCAGGGTTCTGGTTGTTGCGGTTAGCCTCGTCGCCGACGGCACCGGTGTTGCCTTCGTCGCGCAGCGACTGGATGTACTCGTTGTACTCGGCCTGAGAGACGACCTCCACCTTGAAGAGCATCATCGAGTGGTACTCACCGCACAGCTCGGCACACTTACCGATGTACGTGCCTTCGCGCTCCGCAACCAGCGAGAAGTGGTTGGTCTTGCCCGGGATCGTGTCTTCCTTGTAGTGGAACTCCGGCACCCAGAAGGAGTGCGCAACGTCTCGGGACTTGAGGTCAATCGTCACCTGCGCGCCAACCGGCAGGTAGAGCGTGGGAAGCTCGTCCTCGTTGATTTCGCCGGTCGTGTCGCCATTCTCGTCGCGCACCTCTTCGGCCTGGACGCCCTGGTAGTAGACGTTGCCGTCGTACTCCGAACCATCAACGGGCAGGTAGTTGAAGTCCCACGCCCACTGCTTGCCGTACACCTCAATGTGTACGTCCATCTCACCCTCGGTGTAGACCTCTTCAGCGATGGCCTGGTCACGCGCGGTGAATGCGAAGAAGCCGGCAACCAAGATCACCGGCACGATCGTGAAGAGCATCTCGATCGGCATGTGATAGCGGATCTGTCGCGGCATGCCTGTGTCGTTCTTGCGGCGGCGGTAGACGACGGTCGCCCAGATGATGAGTCCCCAGACAAACACACCGAGGACAAGCAGCACGATCCACGAGTTCACCCAGAACGTCGAGACCATGTCGCCCAAGTCGCTTGTGCCAACTTCGCCGGGCATGAAGCCATTGAGCTCCTGGGCAGTACATCCGGCCAGCGTCACCGAGGCGAGGGCAGCAAGCGCCAGTGATGCCGCGATTTTCCGGTGGTTCTTCCGCACGTTGGACCTTTCGAGAAGATGCATACAGACAACTCCCAGTGTAGACCCTTCGCAACGGGCGGGCGGCCAGACACGGGTTCGCCACGGAAACGAACGGCGGGCCCGCACCGGTATCAGTACGGACCCGCCGTGCGCGGTTCTCAGGAGACTCAGTGGAACGAGTCACCGCAGGCGCAGCTGCCGCCCGCGTTCGGGTTGTCGATCGCGAAGCCCTGCTTTTCGATCGTGTCGGCGAAGTCGATCGATGCGCCATCGAGGTAGGGCGCGCTCATTTCGTCGACGATGAGTTCGACGCCGTCGAAGTCGACCGACGCATCGTTCGCCATCTCGCGCTCGTCAAAGTAAAGCTGGTAAATCAGCCCCGAGCATCCGCCCGGCTGCACCGCAACGCGCAGACGCAGGTCATCACGACCCTCCTGCGTGAGCAGCGACTTCACCTTGTCGGCGGCCGCCTGCGTGAGCGTCACGCCGTGCGTGTTTTCGGTGATGGTGATGCCATCGAGTACCTGTGTCATGTCTTCTCCTGCCCTCGCCGCGCCGTCACAGCGCCAGCGCTCTGACGTTCAGAACGTCGCTTCGAAAAATTCTATTCCCGTTCGACCGATCCGTCACCAAGCGGCGGATTCTCCGCGAGGTCGGCAAGGAACCACGCCTCGGTGAGGATCGCGCGGTGCAGCACGCCGAGATGCTGCGACTCGTTGGGCGAGTGCGCCCGGGTTGCTGGGTCCTCGACACCCGTCACGAGAATCTGCGAAGCCGGGAAGCGGTCGACCAGGTCGGCGATGAACGGGATTGACCCACCGATGCCCGAGAGCTGCGCGTCCGCGCCCCAGCATTCGGCCATCGCAGCGCGCATCCGCTCGACACCATCGCCGTCGACGTCGACGAGGAACGGCCGGCCGGTATTCAGCGAATCGAACTCGAGCTCGGCACCGAACGGCGCATTTGCCCGCAAGTGTGACTGCAGCGCCTCGGCCGCGGCCTCGGCGTCCGTGCCCGGAGCGATGCGAGCCGAGATACGCACGCGCACCTCGGGGATGAGCGTGTTCGAGGCGTTCGCGACGTCGGGCGCGTCGATGCCGGTGACGGTGACCGACGGCTGGTACCAGGTGCGCGCGAGCACGGGGCCGCTGCCGAGCAACTCACCGCCGATGACGCCCGCCTCCTCAACGAGCTGCGACGCCGGCATCTCTGGCACCTGCGCGTCGTGGCTATCGACACCTTCGACCGCGACCGAGCCGTCGGCGTTCCAGAGGGTGTCGAGCAAACGCACTGCCGCGAGCATCGCATCCGGTGCCGCGCCGCCGAACATGCCTGAGTGCGAGGCGTGACGCAGCGTGCGCACCGTGAGGTTGAAGGTGACATTGCCGCGCAGCGCGACGGTGAGCGATGGCACGTCGATTGCCGCGTTATCGCTGTCGGCGACGATGATGTAATCGGCGCCAAGCGCCTCGCGATGGGCATCGAGGAACTTCGTGAAGCTGCCCGAGCCGTTTTCCTCTTCGCCCTCGACGAAGATCGAAACGCCGAGCGGGAAGCGCTCGCCAGCGGCCTCCCAGAGGTCGTGCAATGTCTCGAGCGCGGCAACGTGCAGCAGCACGCCGGCCTTGTCGTCGCTGGCGCCGCGGCCGTAGAGCCGCTCCCCCACAAGCGTCGGCTCGTAGGCCGGGGTGTCCCAGAGCTCGTCGCGTCCGGGCGGCTGCACGTCGTGGTGGGCGTAGAGCAGCACGGTCGGCCAGCCCTCGCTCGCCTCGCGGCGAGCGATCACGCCCGGCTGCCCAGGCGTCTCGTCGTCGATGTCGTACTGGTGGATGCCCACCTCGTCGAACATGCCGGTACCCGCGAACAGCTCGCGCACGCGTTCGGCGCTCGAGCTCACGTGCTCGCGGTCGAACGCATCCCACGAAACCGAGGGGATGCGCACAAGGCGAGCGAGGCGGTCAATGGTGTTCGGCATACCGAGCTGCACGCGGTCGCGCAGCTGCTCGGCAAGTTCGGCTGGATCGAATTTGCTCATGCCGACCAGCCTAGGCCGTGCGCTAGCGCGTCGACTCGGTGTCGGGCTGGAAGTACGCGGCCCCGTCGAAGATCTGCTCAAGCTCGGTGTCAGAGGCGCCCGTGTGCACGGTCGAGTGGTCACCCGCGCCGCGAATCTCGACGAGCTCGCCAAGAATCGCCCGCGCGACCCGATCCCAGATACGGAACGAGAGCGCGTTCGTGTGCGGTCGCGCGAACGCGCCGCCCTGCGGCGTGCTCGTGCCGGGCCCCACTGCGTAGCGGCGGGGATGCACGCCACCGCCAGCGCGGATCAGCCGGCCGTCGCTGAGTCGCACATCAACGTAGCCACTTGGCGTCGAGCCGACGACCTGCTCGCGGCCCGCACCGGAGTCGATGAGATCGCGCAGCACCGCGGAATCGGTAGTGCGGATGCTCGGGTCGGGCAGCCACGCGTCGATGAGCGTGTCGCTGCGGCGTTCGCCGGACAGGCTCGGGCTCGTGGCCACGAACTGCCCCGTCTCACCGTCGGCGCGCACGTGCACGTCGGCACCGGCGAATTCGATCACGCCCGCCTCGCTCAGCGCGATGAGCTGCTCGATGCGCTCGCCGGGAGGGCCCGAGGCGATGTAGCTAAAAAACTTGTACCAGCGGCGCTGGAAGTCGTTGAGGTACGACTCGGGCTGCCAGTTGCGCGCCGTCGCGAGCTCGGCCACGGCGAGGTAGATCCGGAAGAGTGCCACGAACAGGCCGGTGTTTTCCGAGTAGCGGTGGTCGGTGCGGCGCAGCAGGTCGTTGCGCATGTGCTCGCGCACGCGCGCCTGCAGCTCGTCGGCGCTCTCGAAGCGTTCGCCAGCGAGTGGCCGGTCGAGCGCATCCACGTCGAGCCGGTCGGCAGCATCCGGCACCGCGCGCTCGACGAGCGCCCGGTAGTCCTCGCCGTGGAGGTCGAGTGCCTCGAGCCCCTCGAGGAACTCCGACCACGGCAGCGAGACGCGGCGGGGCGAGCCCGTGAACAGCTCGAGGTAATACCCGTGGTGCAGCTCACGTTCGATGTGCGGCCAGAGGTCACGGTAGAACTGCAGTTCGGCGACCGAGTCGGCGAGTTGCTGCGCGATCTCGGGCGTGAAGAAGCGCGGCTCGTAGTGGCTGCCGCGCAGCGGGGCGGCGACCTTCGAGCGATACGGCACGCCGCGACGCGAGCTCAGCAGCAGTTTCGGCTCGCGACCGCTCGGAACATACTGCAGCTCGCCGCGGTCGCGCACGAACTCGCCGCCACGGCCAAGGGTGAGCATGACGACGAGATCGATGGCAGCGAGGCCGAGTCCGCGCACGAGCACCTCGTCGCCGGGCGCAATGTCGCCGTAGTCGAGGTCGGCGGTGAACGCCGGCGCGTAGTACCGCGCCTGCTTCGCCTGCGCGAAGTCGGTGAAAAACTTCGCCTCACCGCTCACGTGCGAGCCAAGGTGGCCGAAGGTGTAGATGACGAGATCGGTCGTGAGTTCGTCGCCCGAGTCGAGTTCGACGACCTGCGCGCCGGTCTCGGTGTCGCTCACGCTCACCACGGCCGCTCGGTGCCACATCACCTTCGAGCCGGGCTGCAGGCGGTCGGCGCTGCGCTCGAGGCACCAGGTCATGTAGCGCTCGTGCAGGCGACGCGTTGGGAAGCTCTCGGGCCGCAGTCCGTCGAGCTCTGCCGCGAGCTCCGGGTCACGGTCAACGTCAATGTCGACGTCGGTGATGCGGCGGGTTCGCACGAGCTCGGCCCAGGCCGCCAGGTCGGGACCCGGCTCGATCGCTCCGTCGATCGTGCTTGAGTCGTCGGTGAACATCGTCACATCGCCGGCCATCGAGTTGAGCTTGAGCAGCCCCGACTGCTGGTCGCGCCAGATCCGCCCCGCGCCGGGTGGGTAGGGGTCGACGAGGTGGATGATCAGCGGCCGGTCATCGATCTCGGCCTGGTTCGCGGCGATTCGCTCGACGACGCCCGCAGCAGCCGGCCCGGCACCAACGAAGGTGATGCAGCGGGTCGGCTGGTGGGCGTCGCGGTCGACGAGACGGATCGCGCGATTGTGTCGGCTCATACTCGTTCCGGGGTCTCCAACGGTACAGAAGGTGCGGCCGCGCTGCCGAGCAGCTCGCGCAGGGTGGCGTTCTCAGGGTATTCGGTACGGTAGGCGCCGCGCTCCTGCAGGATCGGCACGACTCGGTCGACGAACTCAGCGAGGCCGTCGGGCACGATGTCGCCGACGAGGGTGAAGCCGTCGCAGGCGCGCTCGTCGACCCGGCGAATGATCTCGTCGGCGATCTGCTCGGGCGTGCCGATGAGGCTCGGGCGACCGTATTCGCGCACCGCGAGGTCGCGCAGGCTGAGACCCTCGGCCTCCGACTCGGCGCGCCAGCGGTTCACGAGCGCGGTGCGCTCCTCGACGTCGCCGTAGTGCGGCACACGGCCGGTCGCGTGCGTCGGCGGCACGGGGTCGAAGTCGGGCAGCGGGCCGTCGGGGTCGACGCCGCTCAGCTCACGCCCCCAGATCTGTTCCATGAAGTAGATCGCGTTCGGGCCGCTCACCTGCGCGTGCCGAATCGCCTGCGCGCGCTCCTGTGCCTCGGCCTCGGTGTCGCCGATCGCGAGCGTGATCGCCGGCAGAATCTTGAGGTCTTCGGCGTTGCGGCCGAAGTGCTCGAGTCGCTCGTCGAGGTCGGTGCGGAACTTCTGGCCCTCGGCGAATTCACCGAACATCGAGAACACGACGTCAACGTTGCGGGCCGCGATGTCGCGCCCCTCGCCCGAGGCGCCCGCCTGCACCAACAGCGGTCGGCCCTGCGGGCTCGCGGGGAGCGTCTGCGTCGCGGTGGCCTGGAAGTACCGGCTGTCGAGCGTCGTGGTCTCGCCGAGCTCGGTCTCCCAGAGCTGCTCGAGCGCGCTAATCATTTCCTGCGCGCGCAGATAGCGCTCGGGGTATGGCAGGTGATCGCCCTTGCGGAAGTTCGCTCCGGTGAAGGCGTTGGTCGTCGTGACGACGTTCCACCCCGCGCGGCCGTTCGACAGCACGTCGAGGCTGCGCAGCTGGCGCGCGAGGTCGACGGGTTCGTTGTACGTGGTGGTCAGCGTGCCGACGAGGCCGATGTGCTTCGTCACAGCGGCGAGCGCCGCGAGGATCGAGACCGTGTTCGGGCGGCCGAGCACGTCGAGGTCGAGGATCTCGCCGTTGCGCTCGCGCAGACGCAAACCCTCGGCGAGGAAGATGTAGTCCATGACGCCGCGCTCGGCGATTTCCGCGAAGCGACGGAACGACTCGAACTCGATCTGGCTGCCCGCATTCGGGTCGCTCCAGATGGTCTGCTGGTTGACGCCCGGGAAGTGTGCGGCGAAGTGGATCTGACGGTGCTGCTCGCTCATGCGGAGACCTCCTGGGTGCTGGCAGTGACGGCGGCCGCGTTCGCGGTGAACGGCGGGGTTGTCACGAAACGGTTGGCGGCGGGCGCGAGTCCGAGCCGCTCGCGCAGGTTGGCGCCCTCGGCGGGCTCGACCCCGGCGTCGCGCAGCTTCGGCAGTACCTCCGAGATGAACGCCTCGGTGTCGCGGTCGGTCACGAGGGGGCGCACGCGGATGCCGTCGATGCCGGCGTCGCGCAGTTCGAGGATGCGTGCGGCCACCTCATCGGCGGTGCCGGCAATCAGCGCGGCGTCGCTGGCGAGCTCACCGCCCGCGGCCTCAAGCTCGGCGAGGCGAGCCGCCGCGTCATCGGCGATGAGGATGTTGTAGTCGACCCAGACCTTGAGCGGGCTGCCCTGCCGGTCGACGGCGCTCGCGCCCTCGGCGAGCGACGCGAGAATCTCCTCGAGCGTGCCCTCGGTCTCGGGCGTGATGAGCACGACGTCGGCGGTCACCGCGGCGAAGCGGTACGGCGTGTGCGTGTGCGCGAGCGAGAACACCGGCGGCTGACCCTGCGGCGGGCGCGGCGTAATCGACGCGCCAAACACTGAGAAGTGCTCGCCCGTGAACTCGGGGTTGTGGATGCGCTCGCGGTCGATAAAGCGGCTCGTCGCGAGGTCGCGGATCTCCGCGTCGTCCTCCCACGAGTCCCAGAGCAGACGCACGACCTCGGCGAACTCGACGCCCTCGTTGAAGCGATCGGCGATGAGTCGCTCGAATTCCTGCGGGGGCAGCGCGCGGGCCTCGCGGATGTTGCCGAGTGTGTCCTCTCGACCGACCGCGGCGCTCTCGTCCGCGAAGCCACCGGTGCGCAGCCGCACGGCGGCGCGCCCCTCCGACGTGTAGTCGAGCGTTGCCACGGCGGTCGCGGTGTGGAACGGCTCGAGCAGCGAGGTCGTCGCGGCCGGCACGAGGCCGATGCGCGTCGTCTGCGGCGCAAGCCAGTTCGTCAGTATGAACGAGTCGAAACTCGCCGAGGTGCCGAGCGGCGCCAGCGAGTCTTCGATGGTGAGCACGTCGATGCCGGCCTCGTCGGCGCGCTGCGCGAGCTTGGCCCACGCGGCCGGGTCCTGCGGCGCGAAGCCGCCCACCGCATCCGCGCCGGCATGCCAGCCGGCTCCCTTGGCCGCGAGTCCGATCGAGAACTTGCTCGTCACTGTCATGCTCCTAGTCGTTCGATTCGTTCGCGCCGGTGAGCTGCGAGGCCCCGGCAACGTTGAGATTGGTGCCCGGAATCGCCTGCACGAGTGCCCGCGTGTATGCCTCGGTTGGGTGGTCGAGCACCTCGGTGGTGTACCCGGTTTCGACCATCTGACCCTGTCGCAATACTCCCACTCGGTCGGCGAGTTCGCGCACGACGCCTAAATCGTGCGTAATAAACAGGTACGCGACCCCGGTCTCGCGCTGGAGGCGCGCGAGCAGGTCGAGCACCTGCGCCTGCACCGAGACATCCAGGGCCGAGACGGCCTCGTCAAGCACGATGCACTCGGGCTCGGACGCAAGCGCGCGGGCGATCGCGACGCGCTGGCGCTGGCCACCCGAGAGCTGCTCGGGTCGGCGCGAGGCAAACTCCGGCGGCAGCGCGACGGAGTCGAGCAACTCCGCGACCCGCGCATCCCGCTGCTTCGGTGCGACGACCGAGAACTCGCGAAGCGGCTCGGCGATGGTCTGGCCGATGGTGCGCAATGGGTTGAGCGAGGCGAACGGGCTCTGGTGCACAAGCTGGAACCGGCGGTGCAGCTCGCGAGCGGCCTCGCCGCGGGCGCCCGTCACGTCCTCTCCCGCGAACCTGACGCGACCCGACGTGGCCGGTTCAAGCTGCAGCGCGACGCGCGCCGTCGTCGTCTTGCCCGAGCCCGATTCGCCGACGAGCGCATAGGTTTCGCCCTTGTGGATGTGCAGGCTCACGCCCCCCACGGCGTCGAGGGTCTCGCCTCGGCGAATGCGATAGGTCTTGTGCACGTCCTCGAGCTCGAGCAGTGGCGCGTCGCTCGCGTCGACGAAATGCCGCTCGCGCACGACGGTGCGGCCGAGGCCCGGAGCCGCCGCGACCAGCGACTTCGTGTACTCGTGCTTCGGTGCCCGCAGCACGACCGCGGCCCTGCCGGTCTCGACGACCTTGCCGTGCTGCATCACGACGATGCGGTCGGCGCGGTCGGCCGCGACGCCGAGGTCGTGGGTAATGAGGAGTACCGCGAGGCCGCGCTCGCTGCGCAGTTGCTCGAGCCGGTCGAGAATCTGCCGCTGCACCGTCACGTCGAGGGCCGAGGTCGGCTCGTCGGCGACAAGCAGCTCGGGGTCACCCGCGAGGGCGGCGGCGATGAGCGCGCGCTGGCGCAGGCCGCCGCTGAGCTGCGACGGCAGCTGCTGCGCGCGCACCTCGGGCTGGTCGACCCCGGCCTCGGCAAGCAGCTCGATCGCGCGCTTCGGCGCGGCCGACCGCGAGGCAAGGCCGTGGATGCGCAGGGTCTCGGCGACCTGTCGACCAACCGGCAGCAGCGGATCGAGCGAGAGCGTCGGGTCCTGCGGCACGAGCGCGAGCTGCGCGCCGCGCACGCGGTGCCACTCGCTGCGGCTCAACCCGGCGAGGTCGAGGCCATTGAACGCGAGTTCCTCGGCGCGCGACGTGGCGTTGCTCGCAAGCAGGTGCAGGACGGCTCGGGCGAGCGTCGACTTGCCCGAACCGGACTCACCGACGATCGCGACGATCTCGCCGCGGTTGACCTCGAGGTCGATGCCCGCGACACCGGCGACGTCGCCGCCGTCGGTCTGGTAATCGACGTGGAGCTGGCGTACCCGCAGCAGCGGCGTGGTTGTTGCAGTCGTCATCACTTACCTGCCCGTGCGATTCGGTTCGAAATGTAGGAGGTGGCGAGCACGACGATTGCGATCACGAGCCCCGGCAGCACCGTCAGCCACCAAGCGGTCGCCATGTAGTCCCGGCCGGCCGAGATCAGCGCGCCCCACTCGGGCACGTCTGGCGGCGCACCGAAGCCGAGGAAGCTCAGCGACGAGATGGCGAGCAGCGCGACGCCGAATTCGAGCGCGATGAGCGAGATCACCGGCGTGATCGAGTTCGGCAGGATGTGGCGCCAGAGCACGGTGTACCAGCGGGCGCCGCTCATGAGCGCGGCCTCGACGTAAACGGCCTGCGCATTCTGCAGCACCGATGAGCGCATGACGCGGGCGAAGGTCGCCATCGACGTGATTCCGACGGCCACGCCGATCTCGACGATGCCGAAGCCGAGCGAGGCGACAATGGCGATCGAGAGGAGGATGGCGGGGATCGAAAGAAACACGTCGACGATGCGCATGACCACCTCGTCGACCCAGCCGCGCAGGTAGCCCGCGAGCAGGCCGAGCACCGAGCCGACCACGAAGCCGAGCCCGACCGCGAGTGCAGCCGCCGAGAGCGTCACCGAGGCGGCGTAGACGGTGCGGGCGTAAACATCTTGCCCGAGTTGGTTTGTGCCGAAGGGATGCGCGCCCGAGGGCGCCTGAAGCCGGTCGGCGGTGTCGACCGCAGCCGGGTCGGTCGCGGTGAACAGGCCGGGCCAGATGGCCCACGCGACGACGACGAGCACGATCAGCACGGCGACGCCGAGGCCAATGTTGCCGGCGAGGCCGACCTTGCGGCGAGCGCCAGCGTTGCTGGTGACTTGGGTGAGCGAGGTCACTATGCCGCCACCTTTCCGGTCAGCGCGATTCGGCGGTCGATGAGCGGGGTCACGAAGTCGACGAGGAGGTTGATCACGACGAACACGAGCGCCGCGATCGTAACGATCGCGAGTACGACCGAAATCTCGCTGCTCTCGACCGCGCCGATCAGCTCGCGGCCGAGCCCGTTGCGCGAGAACACCGTCTCGGTCACGACGGTGCCACCGAGCATGCCGGCGACGAGGATGCCGACCATGTTGAGGGAGGGCAACGCCGCGCCGCGCAGTGCGTGGCCGAACACGATGCGGGGGCGCGTGGCACCCTTCGCCCGCACCTGCTCGGCGTAGGCGCTCGCCATTTCGATGCGCAGGCTCGAGGCGAGCACCTGGGCGAGGTACGCGCCGGTCGTGATCGCGAGCGAGAGCGCAGGAAGCACGATCGAGGCGAACGTGCCGGTGTTGTAGGCGGGGAACCAGCCGAGGCCGAACGAGAACGCCTGCAGCAGCAAGAGGCCGAGCCAGAACGACGGCAGCGAGATCGCGATGGGCGGCAGCGCCGAGAGCAGCCCGCGCAGCCAGGCGGCGCGGGGGTACACCGAGGCGATGCCGACGACGAGGCCGATGATGAGCGCGAACACGAGCGCGACGCCAACAAGTTCGAGGGTGTTCGGCAGCGAGCGAGCGATGATCTGTGAGACGGGCTCACCGGTGCCGACGGTGACGCCGAAGTCACCGCGCACGGCACCGAACAGGGCCGCAACATACTGCACGTACCAGGGTCGGTTCAGGCCGAGCGCCTCTCGGCGGGCTTCGAGCGCCGCCGGGTCGGACGTATCCACGCCCGCTGCCGCGACCGCGTCGCCGGGGAGGAAGAAGAGGATGAGCCAGGCCGCGGTGAACGCGGCCCAGATGATGAGGACGCCGAAGCCGATGCGGCGCAGAAGGTAGGTCGCCATCGTTACTGCTCCGTCCAGGCGCTAGCGAAGTCGACGCGGCTCGAGGCATCAAACGTGATGCCGTGCGTGGTCGGCGACGACACGATCGTGGTCGAGAGCTGCATGACCGGAATCACGGCGCCCTGCTCAAGGATGAGCGCGACGGCCTCGTCGACCGCCTCCTGCCGCTGCTCGGGGTCGGAGATCTCGTCGATGCGCTGGAGCGCCTCGTCGATGCTCGTGTCGGGGCGGTTTTCGTTGAAGAGCGCGTTCGGACCGATCAGGCTGCTCATCGCGCTCGGGTCGGCCCGGGTCGAGTTCACCCACCACAGGGCACGCGAGCCGTCCCCGATGGTGCCGGTCTGCTGCGCGACGGTGGTCTGCTTGAGCTGCATATCGACGCCGATGTCCTTGAATTGCTGCTGAATCAGCTGGAGCGCGTCGCCCGTCGGCTGCCAGTAGTCGAGGGTGAAGCTCAGTCGCTCGCCGTCCTTCTCGCGCACACCGTCGGCGCCGAGCTCCCAACCGGCCTCGTCGAGCAGCTGGTTCGCGAGGTCGACGTCATACGCAAACTCGTCGGAGACGTCGTTGTAGAGCGGCGTCGTGTCGCTGAGCACCGAGGTGGCCGGGCGGTCGTTTGGCGTGAGTAGCGAGTTGACGGCGTCGCGATCGATCGCGTGCATGAGCGCCTGGCGCACGGCCGGGTCTTTGCCCACCGTGCTGTCGAAGTTGACGAGGAAGCCGTAGACCTGGCCCGGGTTCGCCCGGTTGTTGAGCTCGAAGCCGCGCTCCGAGAAGATCTCCTGGTCGCGCGCCGAGATGTTGTTCGACGCCTGAATCTGGTTGCTCAGCAGCGTGCCCGTCAGGGTCGACGACTCAGGAATGACGGCGAAGCGAAGCTCGTCGAGGTAGGGCGCACCCTGGTTCTCGACGCTCGGCGGCGCCCAGGCGTAGTCCTTCCGACCCTTCAGCACGGCGATCGTGTCTGGCTCGTAGCGGTCGAGGGCGAACGGGCCAGAGCCCGCGAAGTCGCCGGCGCAGCGGTCGGCCTGCGACTTCTTCGTCGACTCGGTTGAGATCATCCCGAGTGCCTGCGACGCGGAGGCCTGCAGGAAGTCGCCGCGGGGCGACGCAAAGGTGAGCTGCACCGTCATATCGTCGGGCGTCTCGACCGATTCGAGGCCGGTGGTGTACCGCGCGCCAAGCACCGCGACGGCACCCATTTCGAGGATGCTGTCAAAATTCGCCTTGACCGAGGCCGCATCGACCGGTGTGCCGTCGGAGTAGCTCGCGCCGTCGGCGAGGTGGAAAGTGAACTCGGTCGACTCGTCATTGATCTCCCACGAGCTTGCCAGCCACGGCTCAATCTCGCCCGTGTCGGGGTTCTGCCACGTCAGCGACGCCACGAGCGGCTTACTCATGACGATCGCGTCGTTCGACGAGACCTGTTGCGGGTCGATGCAGCCGAGGTCGTCGGGCAGTCCGTACACGAGCGTGCCACCCGTCTGCGGGGTGGTGGCATCGCCGCTGCTCGTCGTCGTGGTGCTGGCCGCGCAGCCGGTAAGCGCGAGCACAGCTGCGGCGAGCATCGGAACGATGCGGATGCGCGAGGCCATAGAGCTCCTTGAGCGGGTTGGATCGGTTGCCTCGGAAACATATGCACGTGCACCAAAGCCCCCACGAACTTAGTGAACAGTGAGCCGATGTCTCGCAGCGCCACGATCCACGTCGTCACGATTCGTCACGTGTCGTCATTCCTCGTCACAGTTGCGATTCGCCGTTGTGCGGACGTCGACAGATTTGCTAAATGCGAACGTCGCGGCCGATTCTTGCGCGACCTGCGCCCGGCGCATCCGCGTCGCTTAGAATTGGCGGATACCGCAGTCAACGTAGAAGGACACCATGGCGAAGAATTCGGCGAGCGAGCAGAACGTCCCCGAGTCGAGCGACGAGGCCGCTCAGGCCCCGGCCAAGAAGGGACCAACGCCGCGCCGTAGGGACGCCGAGGCGGCGAACTTCCGCCCGCTCGTGCCCGAGGACCGCAAGGAGGCCAAACGCCAGTCGAGGGCCAAGATGCAGGTCGAGCAGCAGAAGGCGCGCGAGGGCATGGCCCGGGGCGACGACCGCTACCTGCGCCCGAACGAGCGCGGTCCGCAGAAGCGCTACCTGCGCGACTTCATCGACGCGCGCATCACGCTCGGCGAGTGGCTCCTCCCCCTCATGTTCCTCGTGATCTTCGCCACATTCATTCCGCAGACGAACGCCGCGGTCTGGGCGATGATGTTCATCTGGGTCTACCTCGCGCTCTGCGTCGCCGAGGGTCTGCTCTACGGCGTAATGATTCGCCGCAAGGTGCGTGAGGTCGTCGGCGACGACAAGACCGAAAAGGGCTTCCTCTTCCAAGCCATGGGCCGCAGCATGCAGATCCGCATGCTGCGCATGCCGAAGCCGCAGGTGAAGCGCTTCGACAAGGTCGAGTTCACCGGCCGCTAGCGCGCCAGCTCGCGGTTGATCGCCGCGGCCCACATCGGTCCCTCATAGAGGAACGCCGTGTAGCCCTGCACGAGCGTCGCCCCGGCGTCGAGCCTCGCGCGCACATCGCCGGCGCCAGTGACGCCGCCGACCGAGATGACGCAGAGGTCGTCGCCGAGCGCGGCCCGCACGAGGCGCAGCACTTCGAACGAGCGGTTCGCGAGCGGCGCCCCCGAAAGGCCGCCGGCGCCGTACGCCTCGACGACGCGGGCGGGGGCGCGCAGGCCAGCACGCGAGATCGTCGTGTTCGTCGCGACGACGCCCGCGAGCCCGACACGTCGCACGAGCTCGCCGATGCGCTGGATCGCGTCGTTCTCAAGGTCGGGCGCGATCTTGACGAGCAGGGGCACACCGTCGGCCGCATCGAGGGTCTCGCGCAGGATCGGCTCGAGCGCGTCAAGCTCCTGCAGACCGCGAAGGCCCGGAGTATTCGGCGACGACACGTTGATGACCAGGTAGTCGGCCTCGTCGCGCACGGCCTTCGCCGCGGCAACGTAGTCGGCGACCGCATCCTCATCACGTGTCAGCTTGTTCTTGCCGATGTTGACACCGACGATGGCACCGCGGTTGCGGCGCGCGCGCAGCGACGCCGCGGCCCCCTCGGCGCCGTCGTTGTTGAAGCCCATGCGGTTGATCAGGCCACGGTCGCGGGGCAGACGGTACATCCTCGGCTTCGGATTGCCCGGCTGCGCGAGCGGCGTCACGGTGCCCACCTCGACGTGGCCGAAGCCGAGCGCCGCGAGGCCGTCAACCATGTCGGCATTCTTGTCGAAGCCGGCCGCGAGGCCGAAGGGCGAGGGGAACTCGAGTCCGAGCGCGCTCGTGCGCAGCCGCGCATCCGGCTTGGTGAAGCGACCGAGCACCGCCGCGAGCGGTCGCAGCGACCCGATCCAGCGGATTACCGTGGCACCGAAGTGGTGGGCCTTCTCGGCATCCATGCGTCGAAAGACGCAGTTGAAGACAACGCGGTAACCGGCTCGAGCGAGTTGCAGCAGCACTGGGATTCCTTCGCTATTCGGACTGGTCGAGCGGCTCGCCGTCGACGGTCTCGTCGGAGTACTTCGGCACGATGTCGTCGTGCTTGAGGTGTTGGATCGCCTGCTCGAAGTCGTTCAGCGAGGCAAAGCCCTGATACACGCTCGCGAAGCGGAGGTACGCGATGTCGTCGAGCTCGCGCAGGAACGGCAGGATCGCGAGGCCGATCTCGTTCGCCTCGACCTGCGAAGCGCCAGACTGCCGGATCGTCTCTTCGACCTTCTGCGCGAGCTGCGCGAGGTCGGCATCGGTGACCGGGCGGCCCTGGCACGCCTTGCGCACGCCCGACATCACCTTGTCACGCGAGAACGACTCGGCGACGCCCGAGCGCTTGATCACGCTGAGGCTCGCGGTCTCCAGCGTCGAGAAGCGGCGATTGCAATTCGGGCACTGGCGACGACGACGAATCGCGTAGCCGTCATCGGTGGTGCGCGAGTCGATGACGCGCGAATCGGGGTGGCGACAGAAGGGGCAGTGCACGGCGCTACTCCCCCGTCGTCGCGCGGGCGGCGACCGCCGCGGCGTGGGCCGGCAGGTCTTCCGCGAGCGCCACCGCGCTGAGGCGATCGGCGACGTCGGCGAGCGCCGCGGCGTCGTAGCGAATGATCTGTTGGGCGCGCAGGAACGTGTAGGCGCCGAGGCCGGCCGAGTGCGCCGACTGGCCGCCTGTGGGCAGCACGTGGTTCGATCCGGCGATGTAGTCGCCGAGCGGCACGGGCGAGTTCGGGCCGAGGAAGATCGCGCCCGCGTTCGTGATGTTGTGCAGCGTCGCGTCGTCGTCGGCGGTGTGAAGTTCGAGGTGCTCGGGGCCGTAGACGTTCGACACGGCGCAGGCCGCGGGAAGGTCGTCGACGAGCACGATCGCCGACTGCTGGCCCGAGAGTGAGACGTTGACGCGCTCGGCGTGCTTGGTCGCGGCGGCGATGGCCGCGAGTTCGGTCGCCACCGCGTCGGCGAGCGCCTGGCTGTCGGTGACGAGCACGGCCGCGGCCAGCTCGTCGTGCTCGGCCTGGCTAAGCAGGTCGGCGGCGATGAGCCGCGGCTGCGCGGTCTCATCGGCGATGATGAGGATCTCGGTGGGGCCGGCCTCGGCGTCGATGCCGACCTGGGCACTGACGGCCCGCTTCGCCGCCGCGACCCAGACATTCCCCGGGCCGGTGATGACGTTGACCGGCGCAAGGTCGAGCTCGGCGACGCCGTAGGCGAGCGCGCCAATCGCGCCCGCGCCACCCATCGCATACACCTCGGTGACGCCGAGGATGCCCGCGGCGGCAAGGATGGTCGGGTGCGGCAGCCCGCCGAACTCGGCCTGCGCGGGCGAAGCGAGGGCGATCGACCGCACGCCAGCCGCCTGGGCGGGTACCACGTTCATGACAACGCTCGAGGGGTACACGGCCTTACCGCCGGGTACGTAGAGCCCGACGCGGTCGACCGGCTGCCACCGCTGCTCGATCATGGCGCCGTTCCCGAGTTCGGTGCGCGCGGGCGGCGGCACCTGGGCCGCCGAGCCGAGCCGCACGCGGCGAATCATTTCGTCGAGCCCGGCACGCACCTGCGCATCGAGCCCCGCGACGGCGTCATCAATGGCCTGCTGCGGCACCCGGAGGTGCTCAGGGCGCACCCCATCGAACTTCTCGGCCTGCTCGCGCAGCGCATCCGCCCCATGCTCGCGCACGTCTTGGATGAGCTGGGTCGCGCCGGCGAGCGCACGGCTCACGTCGACCTCGGGGCGGGGCAGGGCGTCGCGCAGCTGCGCGGCCGAAAGGTCGCGGCCGCGCAGGTCAATGAGCTGGATCATAGTGATCCCATTCTAATGACGAGCGCGCGGTGCCCCGCACCCCGAACCCGTCGCTAGCTGACCGAGCCGGGGCCGAGCAGTGCAGCGAGCTCCGAGTAGATCGCCGACCCGAGCGACACCCGGTGCGGCAGCTCGAACACGCGCACCGATTGCTGCGTCTCGAGGTGCAGGCGCACCTCCGACTCGCCTATGTTGCGGCGCAGGAGTTCATCGAGTTCGGTCACGACCGTCTCGGTCGCCCGCACATCGGGCAGCGTCAGGGTGAGCGGCGGGTTGTCGCCGACCGACAGGTGCGGCACCGTGATTCCCTGCGCCGTGATGTTGATGCCGTCGTCGCGGTGCTGCGCCCGGCCACGAATCACGGCGATCGTGTCGCTCTCGAGCTGATCGCGGTATTCGAGGTAGGTCTTGCCGAGGAACATGACGGTGATCTCGCCGCCGAAGTCCTCGAGCGAGACGAGGCCGTACGGGTTGCCCGAGTTGCGCGCCACGCGGTGCTGCACCGTCGTAATGAGCCCGGCGATCTGCACCTGCTCGCCATCGCGTACCTCGGTGTCGCCGACGAGGTCGAGGATCGGCGTGGCCGAGAGCTTCGACAGCTCGACCTCAAGCCCCTTGAGCGGATGGTCAGATACGTAGAGGCCGAGCATGTCCCGCTCGAAGGCGAGCTTGTCCTTGCGCGTGAACTCTGGGCGCTCCGGCACCACCTGCTCTTCTTCCTCGAACTCCATGAGCCCCACGAAGAGGTCGACCTGGCCATGGGCCTCGTTGCGCTTGCGGCTTACGGCCGCGTCGATCGCGTCCTCGTGAATCTCGAGCAGCGCGCGGCGCGTCGGGCCCATCGTGTCGAAGGCACCTGCCTTGATGAGCGATTCGACGGTGCGCTTGTTCGCGACCGAGATCGGCACCTTCTTGAGGAAGTCGTGGAACGAGGTGAAGTCACCCTGGTCCTCGCGCGCCTTGATGATCTCGGCGACGACCTGCTCGCCCACGTTCCGCACGGCGCCGAGGCCGAAGCGGATGTCGTGGCCGACAGCGCGGAAGCGCAGGGTCGACTCGTTCACGTCGGGCTGCAGCACCTGGATGCGCATGCGGCGGCACTCGTTGAGGTACTCGGCGAGCTTGTCGCGCGAGTCACCCACCGAGGTGAGCAGGCCGGCCATGTACTCGGGCGCGTAGTGCGTTTTGAGGAACGCGGTCCAGTACGAGATCACGCCGTACGCGGCCGAGTGCGCCTTGTTGAACGCGTAGTCCGAGAACGGCAGCAGGATGTCCCAGAGCGCCTTCACGGCCGCATCCGAGAAGCCGTTCTGATTCATGCCCTCCGAGAAGATCGCGAACTGCTTGTCGAGCTCGGACTTCTTCTTTTTACCCATCGCGCGACGCAGTAGGTCGGCCTGGCCGAGCGTGTAGCCAGCGACCTTCTGCGCGATCGCCATCACCTGCTCCTGGTAGATGATGAGGCCGTACGACTCCGAGAGGATGTCGGCGAGCGGCTCTTCGAGCTCGGGATGGATCGGCGTGATCGGCTGCTGGCCGTTCTTGCGCATCGCGTAGTTCGTGTGCGAGTTCGCGCCCATGGGGCCGGGGCGGTACAGCGCGATGGTCGCCGAAACGTCGTCGAAGTTGTCGGGGCGCATGAGGCGCAGCAACGAGCGCAGGCCGTTGCCATCGAGCTGGAACACACCGAGCGTGTCGCCGCGGCTCAGGAGTTCGTACGTCGCCTTGTCGTTGAGTTCGAGGGTCTCGAGGTCGATCGTCTCGCCGCGGTTCTGCGTGATGTTCTCGAGCGCATCCGAGATGATCGTGAGGTTGCGCAGCCCGAGGAAGTCCATCTTGATCAGGCCGAGCGACTCGCACGAGGGGTAGTCGAACTGCGTGACGATCTGGCCGTCCTGCTCACGCTTCATGAGCGGGATCACGTCGATGATCGGCTGCGATGACATGATCACGCCGGCCGCGTGCACACCCCACTGGCGCTTCAGGCCCTCGATGCCCTTCGCGGTCTCGAACGCCTTCTGGAAGTCGGGGTTCGACTCGATGACGGCACGCATCTCCCCCGCTTCCTTGTAGCGCGGGTGCGTCGTGTCGTAGACACCGGCGAGCGGGATGTCCTTGCCCATAATCGCCTCGGGCATCGCCTTCGTGAGTTGGTCGCCGACCGAGAAGGGGTAGCCAAGCACGCGCGAGGCATCCTTTAGCGCCTGCTTCGACTTGATCGTGCCGTACGTAACGATCTGCGCGACGTACTCGTCGCCGTACTTTTCGGTGACGTAGTGGATCACCTCGGAGCGGCGACGGTCGTCAAAGTCGATATCGAAGTCGGGCATCGAGACGCGGTCGGGGTTGAGGAAGCGCTCGAAGATCAGGCCGTGCTCGAGCGGGTCGAGGTCGGTAATGCGCATCGCGTAGGCGCACATCGAGCCGGCGCCCGAGCCGCGGCCCGGGCCGACGCGCACGCCGTTCTCCTTCGCCCACTGGATGTAGTCGGCAACAACGAGGAAGTAACCCGGGAAGCCCATCTGGGTGATGATGCCGATCTCGTAGTCGGCCTGCTTGCGCACGTCATCGGGGATCGTGTCGCCGTAGCGGTAGTGCAGGCCGCGGTCGACCTCTTTCACGAACCACGTCGCCTCGGTCTCGCCCTCGGGTACCGGAAACGCGGGCATGTAGTTTGCCCCTTCGTCGAAGGCGGCCGAGCAGCGCTCGGCGATCAGGAGGGTGTTGTCGCAGCCCTCAGGGAACTCGCGGAACTGGTGCCGCATCTCCTCGGCGGTCTTGAGGTAGTACCCCTCGCCGTCGAACTTGAAGCGATTCGGGTCGTCGAGGGTCGAACCCGACTGCACGCAGAGCAGCGCCGAGTGTGCGACTGCGTCTTCCTTGTGCGTGTAGTGGAGGTCGTTCGTGATGACCATCGGCAGGTCCATGTGGTCGCGCAGCTTGAGCAGGTCATCGCGCACGCGGCGCTCGACGCCGACCCCGTGGTCCATGAACTCGAGGAAGAAGTTGTCCTTGCCGAAGATATCGCGGAACTCCCCCGCGGCCTCGACCGCCGCATCCCACTGCCCTAGCCGCAGACGCGTCTGCACCTCGCCCGAGGGGCAACCCGTCGTCGCGATGACGCCCTTGGCGTAGCGCTGCAGCAGCTCACGGTCCATGCGCGGCTTGAAGTACTGCCCCTCAATCGACGCGTACGACGAGAGTCGGAATAGGTTGTGCATGCCCTCGGTGGTCTCGGAAAGCATCGTCATGTGGGTGTAGGCGCCACCACCCGAGACGTCGTCACCGCCGCCGTTGCCCCAACGCACGCGCGAGCGGTCTGAACGGTGTGTGCCCGGCGTGAGGTACGCCTCGGTGCCGATGATCGGCTTAATGTCGTAGCGCTTCGCTGTGCGGAAGAACTCGTACGCCGAGAACATGTTGCCGTGGTCGGTAGTGGCGATCGCCGGCATACCGAGTTCGGCCGCGCGTTTGATCATGTCCTCAATCTTCGCCGCGCCGTCGAGCATCGAATACTCGGTGTGGTTGTGCAGGTGAACGAACGAGTCTGATGCCGCCACGGTGTTCCTCCAAGCTCTTGCGAAGCCTCGAGTCTACTCGGGCTGACCTGCCCGGAGGAGTTCGAGGGCATGTTGCAGATCGGCCGGATACTCCGAGCTGAACTCGACGTAGCCGCCACGCTCGGGATGCTCGAAACCGAGTTTCACGGCGTGCAGCCACTGCCGCTCGAGGCCCAGCGCGGCCGCGAGCTTCGGGTCGCCGCCGTACAGTGGGTCGCCCATGCACGGGTGGTGCTGAGCCGACGTGTGCACGCGGATCTGGTGTGTGCGGCCCGTCTCGAGGTGCACTTCGATGAGCGAGCCGCGGCGGAACGCCTCAAGCGTCTCATAGTGGGTAATTGACGGCTTGCCGCCAGCGACCACCGCGAACTTCCAGCTCGAGCCGGGATGCCGGCCGATCGGCGCGTCGATCGTGCCCGAGAGCGGATCGAGCAGTCCCTGCACGACCGCGTGATACGTCTTGTCGACGGTGCGGTCGCGGAACGCCTGCTTGAGCACCGAGTAGGCGCGCTCGGTCTTCGCCACGACCATCAGGCCGCTCGTACCGACGTCGAGGCGGTGCACGATGCCCTGGCGCTCCGGCTGCCCAGAGGTCGAGATGCGGAAGCCCGCCGCAGCGAGCGCGCCGAGCACAGTCGGGCCAGTCCAACCCACCGAGGGATGCGCGGCGACGCCGACCGGCTTCATCACCACGACGAAGCTCGTCTCGTCGTGGACAATCTCGAGCTCGGGCACCTCGATCGGCTCAACCTGGAGGGGCCGCTCGGGTTCCCACTCGACGTCGAGCATCGCGCCGGCCCGCAGGCGGTCCGATTTGCCGACGACCCGGCCGTCCAGGCGCACCGTGCCCCGATCGGCGATCGCTGCAACGCGCGAACGGCTGAGCCCGAGGAGCTTCGAGACCCCGGCATCCACCCGCTCGCCGTCGAGGCCATCGGGCACCGGAAGCATGCGTGATTCCATGCCTAGGCCCGTGTGCTTCCGTCGGGCGTCGACTCGACGTCATCCGCCGGCTCGTCGTCGCTGCGCCTGCGACGACGACCGTCAAGGCCGACGTCGAGAATCGTGAGCAGCACGAACAGGCACATCCCCACGACCACGCCGATGTCGGCGACGTTGTAGATCGCCGGCATCATCCACGGCGTCGAGATGAAGTCGACGACGTGTCCCTCACCGAACGACGGCGGCCGAAACAGTCGATCCACGAGGTTGCCGAGCGCACCGCCGAGCACGAGGCCGAACACGAGCGCCCACCACTTCGACTGGATGCGCCGGGCGAGCACGACGATGACGACGACGACCGCGGTGGCCACGACCGTGAGGATCCATGTCATGTCGGCGATCATCGAGAAGGCCGCACCAGGGTTGCGCACGAAATACCACTGCAGGGCGCTGCCGAGCACCGGCACGACTTCGCCTTCCGTCAGGTTGGTTTCGACGAGGTGCTTGGTGAATTGGTCGAGGGAAAACCAAACAACAGCGATTCCGACCAGGAGTGCAAGGACTCCTGGCCGGACTCGCCGTTTGGGGAATTCATCGCTCACGCGGTGCTAGTTCTTCGCCTCGCCACCGTCGAACTCGTTGCTCGAAGCAGTGAATTCTTCGAGCTGACCCTCGATGTAGCTGCGCAGCTGCGTGCGGTAGCTCGCCTCGAAGCCGCGCAACTCTTCGATGCGCTCCTCGAGTCGGCTCTTCGTGTTCTCAAGGCTCGTCGTGATCTCGCGCTCGCGGGTCTCCGCGTTCGTGATCAGCGTCTTCGCCTTGTTTTCAGCCTCGCTCACCAGGCGGTTCGCGTTGGTCTGCGAGTCCTGAGTGCGCTTGGTCGCGGCGGCCTCGGCCTCCTGAACACGCTTGGTCGCGACCGCTTCGGCGTCGGCCTTGCGCTTCTTCGCCTCGGCCTCGGCATCAGCAACGAGCTTCGACGCCTTCGTCTCGGCTTCCTTGATGAGCTGATCGCGGGTGCGAGTACCTTCGGCGACGTGCTCGTCGTGGAGCCGACGGGCAAGGGCGAGGAGCGAAGAGATCGACGCTGCCTCGTCTTCGCCAGCGCCGAGCGCGGCGGCGGGTGCAGCGGCCTGAGCTGCGGGAGCCGAAGCCGCGGGGGCCTCCTGCTTGGCCGGTGCCTCGGGCGCTTCGGCCTCGGACTCGGCAGGTGCTTCGGGCTGGGCCTGCGCTGCCGCCGCGGGTGCGGACGCACCCTCCGACTGCAGTCGCTCGTTTTCGGTGCGCAGTTCGTCGTTCTCGGCGATCAGGCGACGCAGTTCAACAACAACTTCATCAAGGAAGTCGTCTACTTCGTCCTGGTCGTATCCCTCCCGGAACTTCGTCTGCTGAAAACGCTTATTGACCACGTCTTCCGGAGTCAGTGCCATTTCCGACCCTTTCGTTTCGACAAGAAGTTTGGTACCGATCACACTACGGTACTTGTGCCACGTTCGTCACATTCCCTAGCGGTGAACCCGTCCACGATAGCGGGCAAGTCTTAGAAGAAGATGCTCCGCACGACGATCGAGAGGACGCTCAGCGCGATGATCACGACGATCCAGGCGAGGTCGAGCGCGACAGGACCAACCCGCAACGGCTTGATCCAGCGGCGCACGAACTTCAGCGGTGGATCGGTCAGCGTGTAGACGAATTCGGCCAGCAACAGCACGAAGCCGCGCGGCCGGAAGCTCGGCACGAGCACAACCACCCAATCGAGGATGAGCCGCGCCCACATGACGAAGTTGTAGAGCTGCAGGGCGATCAGCAGGATCGTGCCAATGAGAGCCAAAGGGGGCGCGCTTTCTGTGAGGTTCAAGCGGTCGGGCGAGCGACCACCTAGTTATTCTGCCAGGCTCTGGGAAAACAGCCATCGGCGGCGCACCGTATTCGGTGCACCGCCGAGGTGATCACACCTGGAGGCCGGAGGCCCTACCGCCTAGGCGAAGAAGGTCGGGTCGTCGTTGCGAACGTGCTGCTCGTCACCGTGCACGTTGACGTGCTCGGGCGTGAGCAGGAACACGCGGTTCGTGACGCGCTCGATACGACCGTTGAGACCCTGGGTGAGGCCCGACGCGAAGTCGATGATGCGGCGCGCGTCGGCGTCGGTCATCTGCGAGAGGTTCATGATGACGGGCACGCCATCGCGGAAGCTCTCGGCGATGAGCTGGGCGTCCTTGTCGTAGGCCTTCGGGTGGACGGTGAGGATTTCGTTCATCTCTCCAACTGCTGTGGTCGAGGGCTTCGGAGCTGGCGCGGGGGTCATCGTCGGCTTGATCGGCGTCACGGGGGCCGAGAACTCTTCCTCCTGCACCGCCTCGACGCGGTCGGTCTGCACGGCCCCCGGCGCCGGTGCCGGGCGTGCGGATGCGGTCGTCGCAGTGGTCTCTTCCTGCTCCTCGGCGAGGCCGAGGTAGACCATGGCATTGCGAAGGGGGTTAGCCATTGTTGCCTCCTGTGATTGGTGTTACTCCACGTTATTGCTGGCCGGGCCGTTTTCCGGTGATTGCCTCGCCGATTCGCAGGTGTGTTGCTCCCTGTGAAATTGCTGAATGGAAGTCGTGGGACATGCCCATCGACAGCCAATCGGCGTCGGGCGCGAGGGTGCGGATGCGCTCCGAAGTTTCGCGCGCCCGCGCGAACGCGGCCTCGGGCTCCATGTCGATCGGAGCGACGGTCATCACGCCGCGAAGCCGCAGCGTGGGAGTTGCGAGGATGCGCTCGGCGAGCGACTCAGCCTCGGTCAGCGGCACGCCTCCGCGGCTCGTGTCGCCATCGATCGAGAGCTGAATCGTCACATCGACCGTCACGTCCTCGAGCTTCCCGAGGGCCTCGACGAGGTCCTCGCGGTCGATGGACTCGATGACGTCGGCGTAGCGCGCGACCTGCCGGGCCTTGTTGCGTTGGAGCCGTCCGATGAAGTGCAGGTGGGCGTCCGCCACCTCGTGGGCAACCTCGGCCTTGAGCCGCGATTCTGGGTGGCGGTTCTCACCGAAGTCACGCACGCCGAGCTCAGCAAGGGCGCGCACGATTTCGGGGTCGTGGAACTTCGTGACAGCGACGAGCGTGATCTGTTCCGCAGAGCGGCCGGCTGCGTCCGCGGCAGCAGAAATGCGCTCGCGCACCGTCTCGAGACGGTGCGCGAGCTCTGCGTCACTCCCCCATGAGGGCGAAACGGGCGTAGTGGTCACGACGATCTAGCGCAGAAAGTCGGGGATGTCGAGGTCGTTCTCGTCCTCACCGTACGAGGCGTCGGCATAGGGCGACTCGGTCTGGCGCGGCGAGATGGTCGGCGCCTCGGCGGTCGACCACGCGGGGCTCTCGCCGAGACGCGGGGCCGCCTCTTCGGCGGGCTTGCGCTCGGCCGGCTGCTCGGTCGAGCCTGCCGCGTTGGCCGAGTTCGAGGTGTTGGCCGAGGCGTTGGTCGAGGCGTAGGCCGGTGCCTGCGGCTCCTCCTGCTTCGCCGACTGGTTGCGCGCGGTGGCCTCTTCGAGCGAGGGCAGCGGGCTCGGCGCCGACTTCGGGATCTCTGCCTCGTCGAGCGGACGGGGCTGGCCACCGTCGAAGCCGGCGGCGATGACCGTCACGCGCACCTCGTCGCCGAGAGTGTCGTCAACCGCGGTACCGAGAATAATGTTCGCGCCCTCGTGCACGGCGTCGCGCACGAGCTGCGCGGCCTCGGCGACCTCGAACATGCCGAGGTTCGAGCCACCCTGCACCGACAGGAGCACGCCGTGCGCGCCCTCGATCGAGGCTTCAAGCAGCGGCGACGCGACCGCGAGTTCGGCGGCCTTCACCGAGCGGTCAGCGCCGCGCGAGGTACCAATACCCATGAGGGCCGAACCGGCACCCTGCATGACCGACTTCACGTCGGCGAAGTCGACGTTGATCACGCCCGGATTGGTGATGAGATCGGTGATGCCCTGCACACCGGCGAGGAGCACCTGGTCGGCTGTGGCGAACGCCTCGAGCATGGAGATGCCGCGGTCGCTGATCGCGAGCAGGCGGTCGTTCGGCACGACGATGAGCGCGTCGACCTGCTCCTTGAGCGCGGCGACGCCGTGTTCGGCCTGGTCGGCGCGGCGACGACCCTCGAACGAGAACGGCTTCGTGACGACACCGATGGTGAGAGCGCCGAGCGACTTCGCGATGCGCGCGACGACGGGCGCGCCACCCGTACCGGTGCCGCCACCCTCACCGGCGGTGACGAAGACCATGTCGGCACCGGTGAGCGCCTCCTCGATCTCCTCAACGTGGTCTTCGGCGGCGCGACGGCCAATCTCCGGGTCGGCGCCGGCGCCGAGGCCGCGGGTAAGTTCGCGGCCGACGTCGAGCTTGACGTCGGCGTCCGACATCAGCAGCGCCTGCGCGTCAGTGTTGATCGCGATGAACTCAACGCCGCGCAGACCGATGTCGATCATTCGGTTCACGGCATTCACGCCACCGCCACCAACGCCGACGACCTTGATTACGGCGAGGTAGTTGTTCGTTGCTGCACTGGTGTTCGACACGTGAGCGGCCCCTTTGTCGTGGTCGTGTTGGGCGGGATTTCGAGAGCAACCCTAGAAGCGGGAATTGCGCCCGCACCCCAGGCATGCCGGGCGTGTTGCCCAGGTGGCCCAAATCGCTTCAACCCCGGGTTGAAGCTTTCCGCCTAGTGGGTGACCGGCGTGTCGGGACTCGAAACGTCGTACGACGAGATGCCGACGTCCTGTGTCGCAGTGATCAACGAGGTGAGCACCTGCGCCTTGCGCTGCGAGTCCTCAGCGCTACCCCACGTCACGGTCGCGCCGCTCGTGAGGTGCAGCACGACACTTTCGGGCGAGGATGCGGTGATCTTCGCGACCTGCGCACGGAAGTCGCTCGGTAGCGCGAGCGACACGCGCCCCGCGGCCAGGAAAGCCTCGGAGCCGAGCGAGCCCGCATCCATCACCGGCAGCGTGAGCTCCTCGTCGGGCGCGCCCTCGCCGCCGACCTGCCAGAGTACGACGCCGGCCGCGTCAACAACGGCCTCGCCCGCATCCTGCTCGTACCGGCCGATGGGCTCGCGTTCGACGAGCTGCACCACGAGCGTCGAGGGTGGTGTGCGCTGCACGGTGTAGCTCTGCACGAGCACGAACTCCTCGAGCAGCGCCTCCACGTCGTCGTTCGACACCTGCGCGAGCGGTTTCCCCTCGAGGGGCGCAAGCGCCTCCTGCACAACCGCGGGGTCGAGTCGTGAGGTGCCCTCGACCTCGATCGTGCGCACGCTCATGAGCGGTGTAAACACCGCGACGAGGACAAACGCGATAAGCAGGGCGAACGAGCTCAGCCCGATGAGCCAGCCGCGGCGTCGAGCGACGCGCCGGCGGGTAAATCGACGCACCTCGGCGCGATCATGGCGACGCCGAGCGAGGCTCGCGCGCCAGACGGCGCCGATGCCACCGCGACGACGCGCGCCGCCCTGGTCCTCTGGAGTGCCGCTAGTCACGCCCGCTTCCATCTGCGTCGCGCTCGCGCAGCGCGTCGAGCAGCTGCGGCACGATGCGGTACACATTGCCGCAGCCGAGGGTGATGACGTAGTCGCCGGGTTCGGCGACGCGGGCAACGGCCTGCGCCGCGTCACTCCAGTCGGGCTGGTATTCGACGAGGCTTGCGTCGCTGAATGCCTCCGACACGAGCGCGCCCGTGACGCCCGGCACCGGGTCTTCGCGGGCGCCGTCGACATCGAGCACGATCGTGTGGTCGGCCAGGCGCTCGTAGACTTCGGCGAACACATCGCTCATGGCCTGCGTGCGCGAGAACAGGTGCGGCTGGTGCACTGCGATGATGCGGCCCTCACCCACGACGGTGCGCGCCGCTGAGAGCGCCGCCTCGACCTCAGCCGGGTGGTGGGCGTAGTCGTCGTAGACGCGAACGCCGTCGACCTCGCCCTGGAGGTCAAAGCGCCGCTTTGTGCCGCCGAAGGCGCGCAGGGATGCTGCGGCAGCCTCGAGCGTGAAGCCGAGGTGAAGCAGCACGGCAAGGGCACCTGCGGCGTTGAGGGCGTTGTGGCGGCCGGGCACCGCAAGCTGCGCGGGCACTGTCATGCCGTTGGCGGTGAGGTCAAACGCGACCCCGCCGTCGGCCGTGGTGATGTTCGTGACGCGAACATCGTTGTGCTCGCCTTCACCAAAGCGCACCACGTGGGGGTGCTCGAGCTGCGCGGTGATTTCAACCGCGAGTCGATCGTCGCCCGAGACGATGACGGCCTCGTTCGCCCGGTTCGCGAACTGCACGAACGCCGCTTCGAAGGCCTCCTCGGTGCCGTAGTGGTCGAGATGGTCGTTGTCGACGTTGGTGATGAGCGCGATCGAGGTGTCGTAGAAGAGGAACGAGCCGTCGGACTCGTCGGCCTCCACGATGAACTCGCGGTCGGCCCCGAGGTGCTCATTCGTGCCGAGCGAGCTAATGACGCCACCGTTGACGAAGCTCGGGTCGGCCCCGAGTTCGAGCAGGGAGCTTGCGATCATGCCCGTCGACGTGGTCTTGCCGTGCGCCCCGGCGACGGCGACCACGCGCGCGGCGCGAGTCAACCAGACCAGCGCCTGCGAGCGGTGCAGGATGTTCAGGCCGCGTTCGCGCGCGAGCACGAGCTCCGGGTTGTCAGGCCAAAGCGCCGAGGTGACGACGACGGTGTCAACCGACTCGTCGAGGTTCGCGGCGTCGTGCCCGATCGAGACCGTCGCGCCAGCCTGCGCGAGCTTCTCGGTGTAGTCGTTGCCAGAGCGATCGGAGCCCGAGACGGTGACGCCGCGCTGCAGGAACATCGTGGCGATGCCGCTCATGCCAGAGCCGCCGATGCCGATGAAGTGGGCGTGACGAATCACCTCAGGAATCTGTGCGTTCGCGTCGGGGCTAATCACGGTGCTTCTCCTTCAAGGCGACGCTCGAATCGCGCCGCCGCCAGCGTTTCAGGATAGTCGGCTCGGCCAAATTAGGCTCGGGCGCCACGCGCCGCATCCGCGACGGCCGCGTCGATCATGGCGAGCAGCTGCTCGGCCGCATCCCTGGCACCGAGTTGGCCCGCTCGGCGACCGAACTCGGTGCGCCGCGCGGCATCGGCCAACACGGGCAGGAGCTCGCCCTCGACGCGCGCCGGGAGGAACTCGCCGTCGGCAATGGTCATGGCGGCGTTCGCCTCGAGCAGGGTCGCGATGTTCTTCGCCTGCTCGCCGTTGCCGACGGCATACGGCACATAGAGCGCGGGCAAGCCAACGGCCGACAGCTCGGAGACCGTCGAGGAGCCGGCGCGAGTGACGATGAAGTCGGCAGCCGCGAACGCGAGGTCCATGCGGTCGCAGTATTCGACGACGTGGTAGTGCGGCAGCTGTGGGTCGTCGAATGGCGAGAGCCGGCCGACGATGTGCACGACCTGCCAGGCGTCGTCGCCGTGCGCCCCGCCAACGAGCTTCGGGCCGAGCTCGCGTATGGTCTCGTTGATGCGCTTCGCGCCCTGCGAGCCGCCCGTCACGACAAGGGTGCGTCGCTCGGCGTCGAGCCCGAAGTAGTCGATCGCCTCGGCGCGGCTCGCCTCGCGGTCGAGCTCGGCGATCTCGCGCCGCAGCGGCATACCGAGGGCTTTCGCCCCGGCGAGGGGCGTGTTCGGAAACACCACGGCGACGCCCGCGGCCCACTTAGCTCCGAGGCGGTTCGCCAGCCCAGGGATGGCGTTCGCCTCGTGCACGATCACGGGAATGCGCTTGCGGGCCGCGACATACGCGGGAGTGGAGGCGAAGCCGCCGAAGCCGACCACAACATCCACCCCGCGGTCGCGGATAATCTCGCGCACCTGCCGTACGGCGCGCTGGAATCGCACGGGGAACTTCACCGCGGCCCCGTTGAGCCGGCGAGGGAACGGCACCTTGTCGATCGTGAGTAGCTCGTAGCCGCGTTCGGGCACGAGCCGCGTCTCGAGGCCCTCCTTGGTGCCCAGCACGAGCACCGTCGCGTCGGGATGCGCTGCGCGGATACTGTCGGCCGTGGCGAGCAGCGGGTTGACATGGCCGGCGGTGCCTCCGCCCGCGAGCAGGTATGTGTTCATGCCCTTGGTGCCTTTCGTGACGACGGCCGCGAGCTCGCGGAGCCGGAGGATGGTTTGGGGTTCGCTGCGGCCTGCCGCTTCGCGTTGTCCTTCGCGACCGAGAGCACGAGGCCGACCGAGAACAGTGAAGTGATGAGGGCCGAGCCGCCGGAGCTCAACAGCGGCAATGGCACGCCAAGTACCGGCAGGAGTCCGAGCACGACGGCGATGTTGACGAACGCCTGGAAGATGAACCAGACGAGCACGCCGCCGACGAGCGTGCGGCCCGCCACGTTGTCGGTCTCGCGCCAGATGCGCAGCAGCACGACCGCCAGTGCCGCAAAGAGCAGAATCACCGCGAGGGCGCCAATGAGGCCGAATTCCTCGCCGATGATCGCGAAGATGAAGTCGTTGTCAGCCTCGGGGAGCCACGACCATTTCGCCGTCGAGTTGCCGAGCCCGACACCGAAGATGCCGCCGCTCGCGAGGGCGAAGAAGCCGTGCGAGGTTTGCCAGCAGAGGCCCTCGTAGTCGCACGAGCCGTCGAAGAAGCTCGTGATGCGGGCGACTCGGTTGGGTGAGACAACCGCCATCGTCACGGCGCCGACAACGGCGAACAGCGTCGCACCGATGATGTAGCGGGCGCGCAGGCCACCGAACCAAAGCGCGCCAAGCACGAGGGCCCCGATCACCATGACGGTGCCGAGGTCCTTGCCGAGCAGCGCGAGCAGGATCACAACGCCGACCGGCAGCCCGATCGGTACGATCACCTCTTTCAGCTGCGTCAGCTTGTCACCCTTGCGAGCGATGATCATGCCGAGCCACATGACGAGCGCGACCTTCGCGAACTCGGCGGGCTGCACCGTCGTGGGTCCGAGGTCGAGCCACGAGCGGTTGCCGTTGATCTCGGTGCCGAGCGGGGTGAACACGAGGGCCTGCATGACCACGGCAACACCGAGCGCGAGCCAGGCGAACGAGCCGGTCCAAAACTGCAGCGGCACGCGCGACGCGATCCACATGAGCGGCAGGCCAATTGCGGCGAAGATGAGCTGCTTGAGGAACTTCGTCGAGAACGTGTTCCCCGCTGCGAACTCCTCGACTGCCGAGCTCGATAACACCATGATGAGGCCGAAGGCCACGAGCACAAGGATGATGCCGAGCAGCAGCGTCGCGTTGAGGTTCGCGGGGTGCTCGCTCGAGAAGAGCTTGATGCGGTAGGCCGAGCCGCTCGTCGCGGCCCCCGTCGCGTTACGCTTCGTCGCCTGGGCTTGCGGCATCCTGGCCTGCTCCCCCCTGCGCGATGCGCTCTACTGCCGCGCGGAACTTGTCGCCGCGGTCGCCATAACTGTCGAACTGATCCATGGATGCCGCCGCCGGTGCGAGTAGCACGGTGTCGCCGTCCTGTGCCACTTCGGCGGCGCGACGAACGACCTCCGGCATGACCTGACTAGTTTCGCGCACGTCGATCTCAATGAGCGGCACGGCGGGCGCGTGTTGCTCGAACGCCTCGCGCACGGCATGCCGATCGACGCCGATAATGACCGCGGCGCGCAGGCGGGCCGCGTGCGCGGCCACGAGCGGCGAGATGTCGACGCCCTTGAGCAGGCCGCCGACCACCCAGATCACCGAGCGATAGGCCGACAGTGAGGCCTCAGCCGCGTGCGTGTTCGTCGCCTTCGAGTCGTCGACCCACATGACGCCGGCCTCGTGGAGCACGAGCTCGTTGCGGTGCTGGTCGGGCGTGAACGTGATGATCGCCTCGCGAATCGCCGCCGGCTCGATGCCGTAGGAGCGCGCGAGCGCGGCCGCCGCGAGCACGTCCTCGACGAGGTGACGCGCGCCGAGGTTGCGGGCCCGGAGGTCGTCGAGGGTTGCGAGCTCGAGCGCCGAGTTGCGGCGGTCGTCGAGGAAAGCCCGGTCGACGAGGAGCCCGTCAACCACACCGAAGTTGCTCGGCGGTGGTACGTCGACGCCAAAGCCGATGGCGCGAGCCCCGTCGATCACGTCGGCCTGCTCGACGAGCCGCTCGGTCTCTGGGTCGCCGAGGTTGTACACACACGCCTGCTGCGTGCGGTCGTAGGCCCGACCCTTCGCCGCCCGATACGCGTCGAAGCTGCCGTGCCAATCGAGGTGGTCTTCGGCGATGTTGAGCACAACGCTCGACCATGGCGAAACGGTGTGGGTGTAGTGCAGCTGGTAGCTCGAGATTTCGACGACGAGGACCTCGAAGCCCTCGGGGTCGCGAACCCCGTCGAGCACAGGGATGCCGATGTTGCCGGCCGGCGCGACGCGCACACCGCCGCGAGCCACCATGTGTGCGGTGAGTTGCGTTGTCGTGGTCTTCCCGTTCGTACCGGTGACGAGCAGCCACTGCGAGGGCGTACCGGTCTTGTCGCGCAGGCGCCAGGCGAGCTCAATGTCGCCCCACACCGGCAGTCCCTGCGCTTCAGCCCAGCGCAGCAGCGCGTGGTGCGGCGCGTAGCCGGGCGAGGTGACCACCAGCTCGGGGGCGAAGTCGACGAGTTCGCTCGGCACCGCATCCTGCTGCGGAGCGAGCACGAGCGGAACGTTCAGCACCTGAAGGATGCGCTCGCGATCGTCGTCGGGCTTGCCTGCGATGACGAGCACGTCGGCGCCGAGTTCGGCGAGCGTGTCGGCCACGGCGAACCCGGTCATGCCGAGGCCAAACACAGCAACCTTGAGGCCGCTCCAGTCGTGATGCCAGCTGGTCAGTGCGTCGGTGCGCGCGCTCATTATTCGACCATCCCGCTCGCGAGCGACCACTCGGCGTAGAAGATCGCGAGGCCCGCAACGGCGAAGAGCCCGGCGACGATCCAGAACCGCACGACGACGGTCTGCTCTGCCCAGCCCTTGAGCTCGTAGTGGTGGTGGATCGGGCTCATCAAGAAGATGCGCTTGCCGCCCGTGGCCTTGAAGTAGAGACGCTGCACGATGACCGAGCCGGTGTCGATGACGAAGAGGCCGCCGATGATGACGAGCAGGAGCTCGGTGCGGGTAATGATCGCGAACGCGGCGAGCGCGCCGCCGAGAGCCAGCGAACCGGTGTCGCCCATGAAGAGCTTCGCCGGCGAAGTGTTCCACCAGAGGAACCCGATGAGGGCACCGACAATGGCGGCCGCGACGATGGTCATGTCGAGCGGCGCGTAGACCTCGTAGCACGCGCCCGTGACCTGATTCGAGAGGCGGTCGCTGCCGCAAAGCTGGTTGAACTGCCAGTAGCCGATGATGCCGTAGGTGCCGATCGCGCAGATCGACGCGCCGGTCGCGAGCCCGTCGAGGCCGTCGGTGACGTTGACCGCGTTCGAGGCCGACGTGGTGATGGCGACAATCCAGATGACGACGAGGATCGTGCCCGCAACGACGCCGAGCGCCATGAAGTCGATGCCGGTGTCGCGGATCACCGACACCTCGCTCGAGATGAGGGGGACGCCGAGCTCGTTCGTCACCTGCAGGCCGATGAGGGCGAACAGCGCCGCGACGATCACCTGACCGGCGATCTTCTGCCAACCGCCGAGGCCGAGCGATTGATGCTTGCGCACCTTGAGGAAGTCGTCAATGAAACCCACGAGCCCGTGGCCGACCATCATGAACAGCACGAGCAGGCCCGCGGCAGTCGGCTGCGTCTGTGTGACGAGCACCGCGAAGAAGTAGGCCACCAGGGTGGCGAGCACGAAGACGATGCCACCCATGGTCGGGGTACCGCGCTTCGCGTAATGCTCCTTCGGGCCATCCTCGCGAACGTACTGACCCCACCGAAGCTTGTTAAATAGCCGGATAAACACCGGCGTGAGCGTCAGCGTGAACAGCATCCCGACCGCGCCGGCGATGAGGATTGCAATCACGAGATACGTCCCTTCACATATTCTCCGAGTCGGTCAGCGAGCTTCATGAGCCCCGCGGAGTTCGATGACTTCACCAGCACGAGGTCGCCGTCGCGCAGCTCACTCGTAAGCAGCTCGTATGCGGCATCGGCATCTTCGGTGAATGACGCCTCATTATTCCAGCTCCCCTGCGCGATCGCGGCGAGGTAGAGCGGCCTGGCGTCACGCCCAACTACAACGATTCGGTCAATGTTGAGTCGAACCGCGAGTTCGCCGAGCTTGTCGTGCTCAGTCACGGCGTACTCGCCGAGCTCCGACATCGGTCCAAGCACGGCGACCGTGCGCTGCCCCTCGGCCGCAATCTGCGCGAGCGTGCGCAGGGCCGCCGACATCGAGTTCGGGTTCGCGTTATAGGCGTCGTTGATGACCGTGAGCGGCTCACGCGTGAGCACCTCCATGCGTCCCCGCTCCGCGCGCGTCACCTCGCGAAGCACCGCGGCAACCTCGGCCGCCGACACGCCTTCGACGTGCGCGGCCGCTGCGGCGGCGAGCGCGTTCATAACGTGGTGTTCGCCGATGACCGGGAAGTGAATCTGCTCAGGCTCTTCCCCCGGCACGCGCAGCGTGAAGCGGGTGCCGTCGCCGGCAACGCTCACGTCATCAGCGCGCACCTCGGCGTTCGCGCCCCGGCCGAACCAGACGACGCGGCCCGGTGCCTTCGCGGCCATCCTCGCAACGCGGGGGTCATCGGCGTTGAGAACCGCGACACCGTCGGCGCCAAGCGCCTCGACCATTTCCGACTTCGCCCGCTCGACGTTGTCGATGCCGCCAAACTCGCCGGCGTGGGCGAGGCCCACCATGAGCACGATGCCCACGTCGGGTCGCGCCATCTTCGCGAGCCGTTCGATGTGGCCGAGGCCGCTCGCGCCCATCTCGGCGACGAGCCAGTCGGTCTCTTCCGTCACCTCGAGGAAGGTGGTGGGTGCCCCGACCTCGTTGTTGAACGAGCCGATCGGCGCAACGACGTTGCCCCGGCGCGCGAACGTCTCGCGCAGCAGGTTCTTCGTCGTGGTTTTGCCGTTCGAGCCGGTCACCGCGACGACGCGCAGGCGGCCGAGGGCCCGCACCCGCGCGACCACCTCGGTGGCGAGGGCACCGAGCGCGAGCACCGTATCGGCGACGACAACCTGCGGCACGTCAAGGTCGAGTTCGTGTTCGACGATGAGCAAGGCCGCGCCGTTCTCGACCGCGGCGGGCGCAAACAGGTGGCCGTCGGTGACCTCGCCCGGCTTCGCGAAGAAGATGTCGCCTGGGGTGATCTTGCGCGAGTCGGTGTCGCTGAGGCCGCGCACGGTCGTCGCCTCGGTCGCGTCGCCGCGCAGCACCAGCGTGCCCGCGGTCGCGGACGCGATTTCCGCGAGGGTCATTGCAATCATGGTTTGGGCCTTTGTAGTCGGATGCGCACGGGTGCGCGCGGATGGGTGAAGCGCGGCTACCAGCCGGTGTCGGCGAGCGCGTCGCGCACGAGTTCGACGGTCGGGTCGACGACCTCGCCCTCGTCGATGACGCGCAGCGCGTCGGCGCGGGGTTCGACGAACAGGATGCGCCCGCCGCGGCCAGCGTCACGCGACGCGCGCTGGAGGGCTGCCGCCGCATCCGTCTCGAGCCGGAGCCCGGGCACGGAGTCGGCCGAGGTCCGGGTAATCACGATTGGTTTCTTGGCTGTCAGGTCACGCAGCTGAGCGAACTCCTCGATGGCGGCGGCATCGCTCGGATGCACCACAAGGTGCGGCGCGTCGGCGCCCTCCCCGCGGAGAGCCTCAAGTGAGCCGCGAATCGCGTCGGTGCGCTCATCCCCGTCGACGAACACCTCGGGCCCGTCGCCAGTGGCGCGGATGCGCTCAAGGCGGCCGGGAATCGGTACGTCGAAGCCTCCCGTGCGATCGAGCGCGTCCTGAATCTGCTCGGTGGCCCAGCCGCCCTCGGCGATCATGACGATGGCCGCAGCTGCGTTCAACGCTGCGAGGCGACCGGGCTTGGTGATGTGGCTCGCGACAACGCGGTCGTCGTGGCCGCGCACGGTGAACTCGGTGCCGCCGTCGATGCTGTTCCACTGGACCAGCCAGTCGGCGCCGGATTCGGGGTCGGCGCTGAGTGTGGCGACCGGAATGCGGGCTGCCTCGACGAGGTCGCGCCCAACTTGGCTGTCAATGTTGATGACCGCCGTCGAGGCGACCTCTGGGTCGAGCAGCAGGCGGTGCAGCGCAAAGAAGTCGGCCGCCGCGTCGTCACTGGCACTGAAGGTGAAGGGGCCCACCACGGCGAACTCGAGGCCCGCAAGGCGCTGGCCGCTGAGCGCGTGACCCGAGATCTCGATGGCGGCGACGCGGTCGGCGACCTCACGCATCCGCGCGACGAGGGCGTGCAGGTCGTCGGCCTCCGGCGTCGTCAGGGTGGCGATGACGTGCTGCTCGTCGACGCGACGGGCGATCGAGGTCGACAGGCCGCTCGCGACACCGATGCGGCCGAACAGGTCGGCGATGAGGTAGCTCACGCTCGTCTTGCCGATCGTGCCGGCGACGCCGAAGAGCCGCGGCTGCTCGGGGTCGGTGCGGTAGACCCACTTCGCGACATGACCGAGGGCCAGCCGCGGCTCGTCGATGACGATGACGGGCACCTCGAGGTGGGTCGCGCGTTCAGCACCCGCGGGGTCGGTCAACACGGCGACGACACCTGCCTCGACGACCTCGTCGAGAAATTCGGCGCCGTGGGTACGCACGCCGGGAATCGCGACGAAGACGTCGCCCGCCTCAACACTGCGGTGATCACTGCTGACGCCGGTCACCTCGATGGCCTCGAGATCGGATCCTTCGGGTTCATTCAGCCCGAACTCGGCGCACATCTCGGAGAGGATGCGCGCCGCGGCATGGTGGGGGCGAATACTGTCTGTGGGCAAGGTCTTCCTGCTGCTAGTGGACGATATTGATATCGGGGTACGGCTGTGGCGATGGCGACACATTGTTCGACGACAGTACGTACGACATGGTCGACTGCCATGCGGGCGCAGTGGCAGCGCTGGTAGTGATGGTAGTCGGGTCGGCCAGCGTGACCAGCACCACGTACTGTGGATCATCCATTGGGGCTACCCCGGCCATCGACACGTTGTTCGAGCCCACGATGTACGTGCCGGTGTCGGCATCGACGCGCTCGGAGGTACCCGTCTTGATGCCGACGCGGTAGCCGGGGACCTCGACCTGGTCGGCGAGCCAGCCCTCGCGGGCAACCGATTCCATGCCCTCGAGCGCGAGCTCCGCCGCCTCTGACGACACCACCTGCGTCGGTGTGGTGTCGGGCTGGTCGGTAACCGTGCCATCCTCCTGCGTGCAGCCGAGCACGAGCTGCAGCGGAATGTGCGAACCGCCGTTCGCGAGGGCCTGGTAGGCGCTCGCCATCTGCGCGACGGTAGCGGTGAGGCCGTGGCCAAAGGTCGTCGCGTAGTTCGTCTGCGGATCCCATTCGTCGGCGGGGCGGACGATGCCAGACTCCTCACCGAGGAAGTTGACGCCGGTCTGCTCATTGAGGCCGTAGCTCAGCAGGTAGTCGTGTCGCGCCTCGGGCGAGAGCCGGTCGGCGAACGTGGCCGTGCCGACATTTGACGACTCGGTCAGCACGCCGTTCATATTCATTTCGACGGGATCGTGCGGTGCATCGTCACCGAACTTCGCACCTTTTTGGTCCCAGGTGTCGGGCACCGTGATGGTCTCGTCGGGGTCAACGAGGCCCTGGTCGTAAAGCATCGACGCCGTCAGCGGCTTCATGATCGAACCCGGCTCGTATGGCGCCGTGAAGGTTCTGGCACCGCGGTCATCGGTGTCGCTCTCGCCCGGCTCGTTCGGGTCGACGGTCGGGTACTCGGCCGCCGCCACGAGCTCGCCGGTCTTCACGTTAACGACCGTGATGGTGCCGGAGAGCGCGTTGGTTTTCTCGACCTGCTCGGCGATGATCTGCTGCGTACGCCATTGGGTGTCGCTGTCGATACTGAGTTCGAGCGTGCCACCCTGCACCGGTTCGCTCAACGTGACGACCGAACCGGGAATCGAGACGCCGTCGGCCGAACGCTCGAAGCTCTCCTCGCCGTTTTGCCCGGCGAGGCACTGGTCGTACTGCAGCTCGAGACCGGACAGCGGGGTGCCGTCCGAGCCCACGAAGCCCGTGAGGTTACCGGCCACGGCGCCATTCGGGTAAGTGCGCTCGGGGTGCCGCTCGAAGTAGACCCACGGAATGCCGAGGTCGCGCACGGCCTGGTACTGCTCGAGCGTGACGCCCTGCGCGAGGTAGCCGAACGCGGCGTCCGGGTTCGCCGCCAGCACCGCATCCACCGACGACGCGAGGTCGGAGGCGTCCTGGTTAGTCAGCTCGGCAATCTTCTCGAGCGACTCCTTGACCGTCACGTCGACGTACTTGTTCGTCTCGGGGTCGAGCCGCTTGAAGTCGCGCATGTTCACCGGGGCGAGGGTGATGTCGAACCGGTCGACGCTCGAGGCGAGCATGGTGTCGTTTGCGGCAGTGATCGAACCGCGGGTGCCGTAGAGCGTGGAGGTTTGCCCGCGTCGGCCGTCAGCCTCAGCGCTGATCGCGTTCGCGTCGATGACCTGCAGGCTCACGAGTCGCCCCGCAAACACGATCACGACGAGCGCGATCACCACGAGAATGGGAGTCGCACGACTGCCCGTTCGACGCCGACGCGTCTTGGCCATCCGTACGCTCCTTCCATGCGGTGGGCCAGCGGCCCGAGGCCGCACTGGCTAGTGCGTCGAGGGCGAGCTGAGTTCGAACTCCGACGGTACGGCAGGTTCGTCGGCCTTCGTGTTTGACGCTCCGGAGCCGTCGGCGTTCTCAGCATCCTTCGCCGACTCCTCGGGTTCGAGCACCTGGTTCGGCACGAGCGAGGGGTCAATTGGGCTCGCCTGCGCGGGCGCACCGTTGCCGGAGTCAACGATCTGGCTCGTCGCGAGGTCAAGGTAGGAGTTGCCCGTGCTCGGCACCATGCCGAGGTCGGTCGCCTGCTGCGCGAGCTGCTGGGGCGAGGATGCGGCGTCGGACGCCTCGAGCGCGGCCGTGTGTTCGCGCTCGAGCTCGAGCTGCTGGCTTTCGAGGTCGTCGGCCCGGTAGGCGTCCTGGATGATCGCCATCGACAGCGCGAGCTGAATCGCGAAGGCGCCGAGCAGCACGACTACCGCGATGACAATCATGCGGCCCGAAATGTTGGGGCGGCGGCGCAGGCCCGGAATCAGGCGGAGCGCCGGCCGCGGGGTCGACTGCGGCTGCTTGCTGGGTGACGTTGCTGCGGTCATGCGATGTGGCTCCGAATTCGCTCGACGGCGCGCAGGCGCACAGGCTTGGCTCTCGGGTTCTCGCGGGCTTCTTCGTCGTGAACTTGTTCGGCGCCCCGGGTCAGCAGTCGAAACTCCGGCTGCATCTGTTCGGGAGTCATGGGCAGGCCGCGCGGCGCATCTGAAGTGCTGCGCAGCTGAAACAGCCGCTTCACGAGGCGGTCCTCGAGCGACTGGTAGGACTCGACGGCGACTCGGCCGCCGACCCGTACACGCCCAAGCGCCTGCGGCAGCGCCGACTCAAGGGCGTCGAGCTCGCCGTTCACCTCGACCCGAAGCGCCTGAAAGACGCGCTTCGCGGGGTGCCCGGCGTTCTTGCGCGCGGCCGGGGTTGCCTGCTGGAGGAGGCCGACGAGCTGACCCGTCGTCGTGATCGGCGACTCGGCGCGGGCACGAACGATCGCCCCGGCGTAGCGGGGCGCGAGCTTTTCGTCGCCGTAGCGGTAGAAGAGTTCGCGCAGCTCGGCCTCGCTGAGCTCGGCGATGAGGTCGGCCGCGGTGACGCCGCGGGTTTGGTCCATGCGCATGTCGAGCGCGGCGTCTTGCATGTACGAGAAGCCTCGCTCGGCCTCGTCAAGCTGCAGCGACGAGACGCCGAGGTCGAAGAACACTGCGTCAACCTCGTCGATGCCGGCGTCATCGAGCACCTCATCGAACTCGTCGTAGACGGCGTGCGCGAAGTGCGTGCGGTCGGCGAAGTCGGCGAGACGGGCCCGCGCCACGTCGAGCGCCGCCGTGTCACGGTCGATGCCAACGAGGCGCGCATTCGGGTTCGCCCGCAGCACCGCCTCGGCGTGGCCGCCCATGCCGAGGGTGCAGTCGACGTAGATCGCGCCGGGTTTGGTGAGCGAGTGCGAGACCATCTCGACGACCCGTTCGCGCATGACGGGGATGTGGATGGAGCTGAGGTCACGGTCCATATCGTTCCGGAGGGTTCCTCCCTGCCTCGTGGTCCCGAGTCACTCAACCTGGCGCCGGGGAAGGTGCGTCAGGGTGACCGACCTGGGGCCACGCGGCAGGGCTAGAACAAGCCCGGGATCACCTCCTCGGCGGTCTCAGAGAATGCCGCTTCGTTCGCGGCGACGTAGGTGTTCCACGACTCAGCGCCCCAGATTTCGGCGCGACTGCCCGCGCCGATAACGGCGAGTTCGCGGTCTAGTCCTGCGTACTGCCGCAGCTGCTGCGGGATCGTGATGCGCCCCTGCTTGTCGGGGGTTTCGGCGTGGGCGCCGGAGAGCAGCAGTCGTAGGTAGTCGCGCGCCTGCTTGCTCGTCACCGGTGCCTGGCGGATGCGGTCGTGAAAGCCCTCGAACTCGGCGTTCGAGAACACGTAGATGCAGCGTTCCTGCCCGCGGGTGAGCACGACCCCCTCAGTGAGCTGGTCGCGAAACTTCGCGGGCAAGATCAGACGGCCTTTCTCGTCGAGCTTCGGTGAGTACGTGCCGAGAAACATCGGTGCGCCCTCCCCTCCTGCTCGCGGTGGTGTTCACCACCTTCAGACCACCTCATGCCATCTCGCACCACTTTACTCCACATCACCCCACGAGTCACGGTAAGTGGGGCGATTTTCGGGGTTTATTCCTGAGAGAACTGTGGAAACTACTGGGCAGTCGACAGGTGGAGCGCGGTGGAGGGAGAAAGCCGGCTTTGCCGCCGTTTTGGGGGCAGTGGGGAGCGCAGGAAACAAAAAACGGGGCCAACCCGAGTGGGTTGGCCCCGTTTTGCTCCCGCGGGGAGCGAAGTGGGGTGGTGGGAGGTGGTTAGCCTTGGTTATCCTGCCGGCGGTCCCAGCGGTCCTCCATGCGATCCATGAAGCCGCGACCGTCGGGCGACTTCACGCCAGCGTCGGTGGTCGGTCGACCCGGCGTACCGGGAAGCTTCGTCGACTCGCCCGTGGACGAAGAACCCGACGAAGCGAACGCCCAATAGACGCCGCCGATCATGATTGCGAAGCCGATGAGGCCGGCCCAAGGCTGCTGGATTGCCATCGCGCCGACGATGACGGCAAGCCCGACCGCGAGTGCGAGCACCGAGATGGTGATCGAGCGTGCGGTGAGGGCAGCACCAGCGGGACGACCGGTCGACACAACATCGGCATCGTGCTGATAGAGGCTGCGCTCCATCTCGTCAAGCAACCGTTGTTCTTGCTCTGAGAGTGCCATGATTCCCTCGCTGTCCCTGGGCAGGCGCCCACCTGCTGGCGGATTGAACTTTGATTCTACGCTGCCGTCCCCTGAATAGAATGAGACAGTGACTGAAAGCTTGCTCTTCGTGGACCGCGTCAACCAGGCGCTTGCCACGGTTTTCGACCAGCACCGCCCAGACCTTGTTGCGCTGAGCGACGACCTCGCTCCCCTACTCGAGCAGCTCATCGCCTTTTCGAGTGGCGGCAAGCGCACGCGGGCCCAGTTCGTCGCGGCCGGCGGGGGCCTCACCGCGGCCTCCCCTGAATCTGGCACTGACGAGGCGCTCGTACACGCCGGTGTCGCCGTCGAGCTCTTTCACGCCGCCGCCCTCGTGCACGACGACCTGCTCGACCGTTCCGACACCCGCCGCGGCCGCCCGTCGACCCACCGGGTCTTTGAGACGCTCCACCGCGAGCGCGGCTGGACCGGCGACCGCGAACACTTCGGCGCCTCAGCCGCCATCCTCGCGGGCGACCTCCTGCTCATGTGGAGCAACGACGCCCTCGACCTGGCCCGCGGGCTCGTCGGTCGCGATCGCGCCGAGACCGCGGCGGCCGAGTTCCGCCGCATGCGCACCGAGGTCACGGCCGGCCAATACCTTGACGTCGTCGAGGAACTCGCGTGGCCGGTCGTGCCGGTCGAGCGCTGGGCCGACCGAGCCATCGCCATCGCGACGTCCAAGTCGGCACGCTACTCGGTCGAGTCGCCGCTGCGCCTCGGCGCGAGCTTCGCCGGCGCATCCATGGCCGAGCTCAACTCGGCCAGCGCCATCGGCCTACCCCTCGGCCTCGCCTTCCAGCTCCGCGATGACGTGCTCGGCGTCTTCGGCGACCCCGAGGTCACCGGCAAGCCGGCGGGCGACGACCTGCGCGAGGGCAAGCGCACGCTGCTCGTCGCCGAGGTGGCGGCCCGCGGCGACGCGGCGACGCGCGAGTTCTTCGCCACCCGCCTCGGGCGGCCCGACCTCTCACTCGACGAAATCGGCCGGATGCAGGCGGCGTTGACCGACAGCGGCGCGCTCGAGGCCGTCGAGGCGCGCATCCAAGCCTGGCTCGACGAGGCCGTCGCGGCAATCGATGCGACGCCGCTCAGCTCCGAGACCCAGTCGTCGTTGACCGCGCTCGCCGAGCAGACAGCGAAGCGCAGCTCGTAGCCCTTAGACGGCGAACAGCTGCACGGAGCGACGCACCGAGGACTTGCGCCCTTCGGTGAGCGCCGCCACCGGCGTCATGCCGAGACTGTCGTCCTCACTGAGCAGCCAGGCCATGGCCTCGTCGCCATCGATGCCCTGGTCGGCGAGCAGCGTGAGCGTGCCACGCAGACCGGCGAGCGGTTCACCATTCTGGATAAAGGCCTGCGGCAGTTGCTTCTCGCCGTCGTACTTGACGGAGAGCAGGTAGCGCTCCTGGAGCAGGCGGTGGAGGCGGCCGGAGGAGACTCCGAGCTGCCCGGCGGCGTCTTTGAGCGAGATCCACTCGTGGTCGGCGTATACGGATTCGGTGTTGACATCGGTCACACCTCCATGGTTGCAGATTCTCCGTCTCGCCTGCCACCGCGCGGCAAAATGCATCGCCCGCGGAGTTTCACACGCGCTGATTTGTCGCGGCCGACTACCCTGCCAGCGTGAGCCCTGTGAATCCCGACACCGTGATCGGCCGTCTCGTCGACGGCCGCTACCAGGTTCGGTCGCTCATCGCCCGAGGCGGCATGGCCACGGTGTACGTCGCGACCGACCTCCGGCTCGACCGCCGGGTCGCGATCAAGATCATGCACGCGCATCTCGCGGCCGACGAATCGTTCCGCGACCGCTTCATTCGCGAAGCCCGGTCAGCCGCACGACTCGCGCATCCGAACCTCGTCAATGTCTATGACCAGGGCGACGACGAGGGGCTCGCCTACATCGTCATGGAGTACGTGCCGGGCATCACCCTGCGCGACCTGCTGCACGACCACCACCGGCTCACGGTCGAGCAGACCATCGACATCATGGATGCGGTGCTGGCAGGCCTGCAGGTGGCGCACCGCCAGGGCATCATCCACCGCGACATCAAGCCCGAGAACGTGCTACTCGCCGACGATGGCCGCATCAAGCTCTCGGACTTCGGCCTCGCCCGTGCTGTGACGAACAACACCGCGTCCGGTTCGGTGCTGCTTGGCACGATTGCCTACCTCGCGCCCGAGCTCGTCACCAAGGGCCTCGCCGATGTGCGCAGCGACATCTACTCGGCCGGCATCATGATGTACGAGATGCTGGTCGGCGAGCAGCCCTACCGCGGCGATGAGCCGGTCAACATCGCCTACCGGCACGCGAACGACTCGGTGCCGCCGCCGAGCGAGGCCCAGCCGAGCGTGCCCGGAGTGCTCGACGACCTGGTCGTCTGGGCGACCGAGCGCGACGCCGAGGACCGCCCGGCTGACGCCGGCGCCATGCTCGCCGCGCTGCGGCAGGCCGAGCGCGACATTGCCAACGGCGGCGGGGCAACTGTGCCCCTCGAAACGGCGATCCAGAACTTTGCCGACAACGACACCCACCTGCTCGCCGTCTCCGACAACGACTCCATGCCGAACTCGGTGATGCAGCCGACGGGTCCTGTCGAGTCGGTCGATGTGGCCACGATTGCGCCGGCAGTCGAGGGCGGCGCGCCCGCGGCTAGACGCCTACAACGACTCAACGGGCAGAAGCGTCGTGCGGGTGTGCTCGCCTTCTTTGTCGTCTTGGTCATGGCGTTCTTGGCTGCGGGCCTCGGCTGGTACGAGGGCATCGGCCCGGGGTCCTACGGCTCGACGCCCGATGTCGTCGCGCAGGCGCAGTCCGACGCCGAAGCGACCATCGTCGCCTCGGGCTTCACCGTGGGTGAGGTGACCGAGGACAACTCGCTCGAAGTGCCGGAGGGCACCGTCATCAGCATGAGCCCTGACCCCAACACGAAGCTCGCACCCGACTCCCCGATCGACCTCGTCGTCTCTGCCGGGCCGCGCATCCTCACCGTGCCCGCCCTCGAGGGCCTGTCGACCGCCGACGCCGAGCAGGCGATCACCGACGCCGGCTTCGTCGTCGACGCCGAGACGCACGTGACCGAGTTCAGCGGTTCGATCGAGGCCGACCACGTCATCCGCGGCACGACCGAGACCGGCGAGACCCTGCCGCAGGAGATGGCGGAGCAGCAGACCATTCGGCTCGTCGTTTCGGCCGGCTCGGTGCCCGAGGTCAGCGGCATGAGCCAGGGCGAGGCCGAGCAGGCACTCACCGACGCCGGCCTCACGCCGGCGGTCGTCGACTCGCAGTACAGTTCGTCGGTGCCCGCGGGGGTCGTGCTCTCGCAAGAGAACACGTCCGACCCGATGGTGCCCGGCTCGACAGTGAACCTCGTCGTGTCGCTCGGGCCCGACCTCGTCGAGGTGCCCGACGTCACCGGCAAGCCGGCGAAGGATGCGATTGCCGAGCTCGAGGCCGCGGGCTTTGACGTCGACCACAGCATTCCATCGGTGCTGCTCGACGACGCAAAGGTCTCATCACAGAACCCGAGCGGCGGCGAGGAGGTCGAGCGCGGCTCGACGGTGAAGATCACCGCCACCTACGAGTTCTAGCGACCAACGAGAAATCCCGCCCGCGGAGTCGCTCCGTGGGCGGGATTCTTCGTTGCGGTCGTTAGGCCGGGCGCTGCTGCAGCAGCTCGGCCACAAGGAACGCGAGCTCGAGCGACTGCATGTGGTTGAGACGCGGGTCGCAAAGCGACTCGTAGCGCGTCGCCAGGGCGTCCTCATCGATGTGCTCCGAGCCGCCGAGGCACTCGGTCACGTCGTCGCCGGTGAGCTCAACGTGGATGCCGCCCGGGTGGGTGCCGGCCTGCTGGTGCGACTCGAAGAAGCCCTTGACCTCATCGACGATGTCGTCGAAGTTGCGGGTCTTGAAGCCGCGCTCGCTCGTGAAGCCGTTGCCGTGCATCGGGTCGGTGATCCACAGCGGGGTCGACTCCTCCTGCTTCGACGCCTCGAGGAGGCCTGGCAGCACGTCGCGGATCTTGCCCGCGCCCATCCGAGTGATGAAGGTGAGGCGGCCGGGCTCGCGGTTCGGGTCGAGCTTCTCGATGATGCGGTGCATCGTCTCGGGCGTCGTCGACGGGCCGAGCTTCACACCGATCGGGTTGCGCACCCGCGAGAAGTAGTCCATGTGGGCCTCGTCGAGATCGCGTGTGCGCTCGCCGATCCAGATGAAATGCGCCGAGGTGTCGTACGGCAAGCCGGTGCGCGAGTCGATGCGGGTCAGGGCGCGCTCGTACTCGAGCAGCAGGCCCTCGTGGCCGACGTAGAACTCGACCTCCTTCATCGTGTCGAAGTCGGTCCCCGTGGCGGCCATGAACTTCAGGGCGCGGTCGATGTCGCGCGCCATCGCGTCGTACTTCGCGTTGGCGGGGTTCTGCGCGAACCCGCGGTTCCACGAGTGCACCTCGCGCATGTCGGCAAAGCCACCGGTCGTGAAGGCACGAATGAGATTGAGCGTCGACGACGAGACGTGGTAGCCCTCGAGCATCCGCTGCGGGTTCGGCGTGCGCGACGCCTCTGTGAAGGCGAAGTCGTTGACGATGTCGCCGCGGTAGGCGGGCAGCGTCACGTTCTCGCGCGTCTCGGTGTCGCTCGAGCGTGGCTTCGCGAACTGGCCGGCCATGCGGCCCATCTTCACGACCGGCATCGAGGCACCGTACGTGAGCACGAGCGCCATCTGCAGGATCGTCGAGACGCGCGCACGGATTTTGTCGGCGGTCGCGCCGACGAAGGTCTCGGCGCAGTCGCCACCCTGCAGCACGAAGGCGTTGCCGGCCGCGGCATCGGCGACGCGGGTGCGCAGGCGGTCAACCTCGCCCGCAAACACGAGCGGCGGACGCTTCGACAGGTCGTCGAACACGCGCGTCGCCTCGGCAGGGTCGGGCCAGGTCGGCTGCTGCTTGATCGGCAGCTCTCGCCACGCCTCAAGTCCGGGCAACGGGGAGGAAGTCGGCTGCAGAGTGGGCGTGTTGGTCATGCGGAAGTGTCTTTCTTCAATGGGGCTCGGGGACGTGTGGGGGTGCCGTCTGTCTCGGGCAACGCGTGGGGTTCGGGCGGAATTCCCGACAGCTAGGCGGCGGCGATTTCGCGGTTCTTATACGACGACGCGTAGCCGTCGACGTATTCCTGATCGCTCAGCGCGGCGATCTCGCTCATGACCTCGTCGGTGATCGAGCGCAGGATGAACCGGTTGGGTTCCATGCCCTGATACCGCGAGAACTCGATGGGCTTGCCGAAGCGGATACCGACCTTGCCGGGCCGCGGGCGCTTCGCACCAGGTGGCATGATCTTCTCGGCGTCCACCATCACCACGGGCACCACCTGCACGGGGCGCTCGCACTCGAGGATCATGCGCGCGATGCCGGTGCGACCGCGATACAGGCGGGCGTCGGGGCTACGAGTGCCCTCGGGGTAAATACCGAGCCAGTCGCCGCGGTTGAGCACCTCAAGGCCCGTGCGCAGCGACGCCTCGGAGGCCTTGCCACCGGAGCGGTCGATCGAGAGCATGCCGGTCGACGTAAAGAACCATCGCACGAAGGCACCCTTGATGCCTTTGCCCGTGAAGTACTCGGATTTGGCGAGGAAGTAGATGCGGCGACGGAGCACGAGCGGCAGCAAAAAGGAGTCGATCACCGAGAGGTGATTCGAGGCAAAGATGACTGCCCCCTTTTTCCGCGGGAGGTGTTCAGCGCCAACAACTTCTGGTCCAAAAAGACTCCGAAGGATGGGGCCAGCCACAATGTGCTTGAGCAGCCAATAAATCATGCGGGACCATAACCTCCAATTGCGCGACTGCAATCATACCCACCTGGGCGCCCCGCTCGGAGAATCCTCATAGGATCCCAGCGAGACAGATGCAATGACGCAACCGCCAAAGATGTCGCGCAATCAATCCACCACTCGACGAGGAGCCACCCCATATGTCCGGTACCCCGAAGTCGGGAGCACAGGGAGGCGGGGTGCGAGAACGCATCACTCCTCCGGTCGTGCCCGCTGACCCAGAACTCAACATCACCGATCTGCTGCACAAGCAGCTCGATCTGCGACCCCAAGCCGCACTGTTCTCAGTGCCGAAGGGTGACGGTTGGCGCGATATCTCCACCCGCGAGTTCGTCGACGACGTGAACTCGATCGCCAAGGGCTTCATCGCCGCCGGCGTTCAGCCCGGCGACCGCATCGCATTCCTCTGCGTCACGAGCTATGAGTGGACGCTCGTCGACTACGCGCTCATGACGGCCGGCGCGGTGATGGTCCCGGTCTACGAGACGAGCTCGGCCTCGCAGCTCGCCTGGATGCTCAGTGACTCGGGCGCCAAGGGTATTCTGGCCGAAGACGAGAAGCTCGCCGGCCGCTACGACGAAATCGGCGAGGGTCGGCCCGAGGTCCAGTGGCGCTGGACGATGAGCGAGGGCGCGCTCGACCAACTGCGTGAGGCCGGTACGTCGGTCACGGATGCGCAGCTCGAGCAGGCGCGCACGCAGGCGAAGGCCGATGACGTCGCGACCATCATCTACACCTCTGGCTCGACCGGCCGCCCGAAGGGCACCGTGCTCACGCACGCGAACTTCGTCGAACTCGTGCGCAACATCGAGGAGCCGCTGTCGCCGCTCGTGCGTAAGCCTGGCTCATCCACCCTGCTGTTCATCACGCTCGCGCACGTGTTCGCCCGGCTCATCTCGATTCTCTGCGTCTCGACGGGCGTCAAGGTGGGCCACCAGCACGACACCTCGCAGCTCGTGCCGGCGCTCGGCTCGTTCCGCCCGACGTTCCTGCTCGCGGTGCCCCGCGTCTTTGAGAAGGTCTACAACTCGGCCCTGCAGAAGGCGACCGAGGGTGGCAAGCGCAAGATCTTCGAGCGCGCCGTGAAGATCGGCGTGGCGTACTCGCGCGCCCTCGACGAGGCGAAGGTGCCGCTCGGCCTCAAGCTGCAGTTCAAGCTCTATGACCGACTCGTGTTCAAGAAGCTGCGCGAGACTCTCGGTGGCCGCGTCGAGCACGCCGTCTCGGGTTCGGCGCCGCTGGGCCTGTTCCTCGGCCACTTCTACCGCGCGCTCGGCGTGCAGGTGCTCGAGGGGTACGGCCTCACGGAGACGACGGCGCCGGTGTCGGTAAACCTGCCCGGTGCGTTCAAGGTCGGCACCGTCGGCCCGCCCCTGCCAGGTGTCGGCGTGCGCATCGATGACGATGACGAGATTCTCGTCAAGGGCGTCGACGTGTTCCGTGAGTACCTCAATAACCCCGAAGCGACGGCCGATGCCTTCACCGAGGACGGCTGGTTCCGTACCGGCGACCTCGGCCGCCTCGACGCGGACGGCTACCTCACCATCACGGGCCGCAAGAAGGACATCATCGTGACGGCGGGCGGCAAGAACGTCGCGCCGGCGACGTTTGAAGACCCGATCCGTGCCGACACGATCGTCGGCGAGTGCGTCGTCGTGGGCGACCAGAAGCCGTTCATCTCGGCAGTGATCACGCTCGACCCCGAGATGCTGCCGAAGTGGCTCGAGACGCAGGGCCTTGACCCGAATCTCTCGCTCGCCGAAGCCGCCGAGAACGACAAGGTGCGCGCGCACTTGAAGTCGGTCATCGATAGCGCGAACACGCGCGTGTCGCGGGCCGAGTCGATTCGCGAGTTCCGCATCCTCGACTATGTCTTCAGCATCGACGACGGCACGCTCACGCCGAAGCTGTCGATCAAGCGCAACGTAGTGCTCGAGCGCATCGCCCCGGTCATCGCCGAGATCTACTCGAAGACCTCGTCCGTGCCGACGCTCTAGCCCCCGCGCCCCACTGCCGAGAGCGGCTGGTTCTTAGAACCAGTCGCTCTCGCGGATTTGCCGGAGGGCGAGCCGGCGCTGGTCCTTCGCGAGCGTGTCGACGTAGACCGTGCCGTTGAGGTGATCGGTCTCGTGCTGCAGCATCTGCGCCATCACGCCCGTGCCCTCGAGCATGACTTCCTCGCCCTCGAGATCGATGCCGCGCACGCGCGCGTATGGGTAGCGCTTGGTCGGGAACCAAAGGCCGGGCACCGAGAGGCAGCCCTCATCGATCTCGGTCGGTTCGCCCGAGACCTCCTCGAGCACGGGGTTGATGACATAGCCGACCTTGCCGTCGACGTTGTAGCTGAACGCGCGCAGGGGCACGCCGATCTGCGGCGCGGCCACGCCCGCGCGACCATCCATGTCGGTCGTTTCGACGAGATCGGCAATGAGGCTGCGGATGCGGTCGTCGATCTTCGTGATCGGGTCGGCCTCCGTGCGCAGCACGGGGTCGCCGTAATACCGGATGTCGCGAATGGTCACGCTTGCAGTTCCTCCTCCGCCTTCAGCAGGGCGTTCTCGATGATTTCGGTGGCGGCCGGGTGCGGCCAATACTGGCCGCGGGCAAGACCGCGCACGCTCTGGTTGAAGCTCGCGGCCTGCAGCAGCGGCTGCAGCAAGATGGGTGCGTCGGGGCCGATGATATGGGCACCGAGCAGCTTGCCGGTGACCCGCTCGACGACGATCTTGAGGAAGCTCACCTCGTCGTCGAGCGCCCACCCCCAGGCCGTCCAGCCATAGTCGTGGCGCACCTCGAACGCGTCCATGCCCTGCTCGGTGGTCTCCGCGAGCGTGAGCCCGAAGTGGGCGACCTCGGGGGCACTGAACACGGCGTACGGCACGGGCCCGAGCGTGTTCTCGGCGAGCGCTTCTCCGCGGGCTGTGCGGCGCAGGTTTTCGGCGACGATGCGCGCATCCTGGTTCGCGACGTGCTTGAGCTGGTGCGGCGACGAGACGTCGCCGAGCGCATAGATGCCGTCGACGGGCTCGCCGTCGCGCAGCACGCGCTGGCCCAGATCGACCGCGAGCGTGCCGTCGGCGCGGACGTCGAAGCCGGCCGCGTCGACACCGAGGCGGTCGGTGTTCGGGATGCGCCCGGCGGCCACGAGCACGAGCTCGGCCGAGAGCTCACTGCCGTCATCGAGCGTGAGCTGCCAGCCCGAGTCCCGGTGCTCAGCCGAGGCGACCGTGACGCCGGTACGCACCGACCACTGCTCGCCCGCGAGCTTGGTGAAGGTCTCGGAGACGTCGGCGTCGGCGCTGCGGAGCAGCGGCGAGCGGTTGAGCTGCGTGACCTCGACGCCAAACGCCGAGTAGACGGCGGCGAACTCCGACGCGACCGCACCGCCACCGATGACGAGAAGGCTCGCGGGCAGCGCGTCGAGCCGCAGGGCGTCGTCGCTCGAAATCACAGTGTCGCCGAACGGCAGGTTCGGCAGCTCGCGGGGCCGCGAGCCAGCCGCGATGACGATGCGCTCACCGCGCAGGCGTCGCCCGCTCACCGTCGTGAGCTCGCGCTCCCCCGTGAACTGCACGGTCTCGCGCACGAGCGTAATGTTCGGCTCACCGTGATCGCGGTACGCCTCGCCGCCCTGCGAGATCGAGTCGATGCGACCGAAGACGCGGTCGCGCACGGCCGCCCAGTCGAGCTCAGCCGAGCCGTGCACGCCGAGGTGCCCACCCTGGCGCATCTCGCGCGCAACGTCGCTCGGGTGCACGAACATTTTCGTCGGAATGCAGCCGGCGTTGAGACAAGTGCCCCCGAACCAGCGACCGTCGTCAACGATCGCGATGCGCCAATCGGCGAAGTCCGGCCCGGGAATCGTGTTGCCCGAACCGGCCCCGATGATAATGAGGTCGAACTCCTCGTACTCGGTCTGGGGCACGGCCATCCCTTCGTCCTGCGGGGATGGCCGTGCGCGCGCTACTCCGCGCCGACCAGCCCGCTGCTGTCTGCGGGTCGGATGACGGCAACGAGATCGCCGTTGTCAACCGACTGCGATGCCTGCTGGAGCACCACGCGCTCAATCGTACCCGCGACGCTCGCGGTGATTGCCGCCTCCATCTTCATGGCCTCGATGGTCGCGATCTGGTCGCCCTGCGCGACCTCCTGGCCGGCCTCGACGCGCACCGTGACGGTGCCCGAGAATGGCGCCGCTACGTGGCCGGCGTTGTTCGGGTCGGCTTTCTCGCGCTCGATTTCTTCGACCTTGACGCTGCGGTCGCGCACGAGCACGGGGCGCAGCTGGCCGTTCAACGTGGCCATGACGGTGCGGGTGCCCGACTCGTCCGGCTCACCGATCGCCTCGAGGGTGATGAACAGGTCGACGCCCTTCTCGAGCGGCACCCGGTACTCCTCGCCCGGCTCGAGTCCGTAGAGATAGTCGAGCGTGTCGAGCTTCGACAGGTCGCCGAACAGTGCGCGGATGTCTTCGAAGATCGCGGTCGGCTGTGGGAACAGCAGGCGGTTCAGCGTCGCCCGACGGGTTGCCGAGTCGCCCGCGAGGTCAGCCTCGTCCTGCGCGCTGAGCGGCTTCACATCGATGTTCGGCTGCTGACCGCGCAGCGCCTTCGTGCGGAATGGCTCGGGCCAGCCGCCCGGCAGGTCGCCGAGCTCGCCTGCGAGGAAGCCCGTGACCGACGCCGGAATGTCGTAGTTCTCGGGGTGCTCCTCGAAGTCCTTCGGGTCGGCGTTCACGGCCACGAGGTGGAGCGCGAGGTCGCCAACGACCTTCGACGACGGCGTCACCTTCGGCAGGCGACCGAGAATCCGGTCGGCCTCGGCGTACATGTCCTCGATGCGCTCAAAGTCGTTCGCGAGGCCGAGGGCGATCGCTTGCTGGCGCAGGTTCGAGAGCTGCCCGCCGGGAATCTCGTGGCGGTAGACGCGGCCGGTCGGCGACGGCAGGCCCGACTCGAACGGGCAGTAGATCGCGCGCACGGCTTCCCAGTATGGTTCGAGGTCGGTGACGGCCTGCAGGTCGAAGCCGGTGTCGCGCTCGGTATTCGCGAGTGCCGCGACGAGCGCGCTCATCGACACCTGGCTCGTCGTGCCTGACATCGGCGCGGCGGCGACGTCGACCGCATCCACCCCGGCGTTGCTCGCCGCGACGAGCGTCGCGAGCTGGCCGCCCGCGGTGTCGTGCGTGTGGAGGTGCACCGGCACCTCGAAGCGTTCGCGCAGTGCCTCGACGAGCTTCGTCGCCGCGGCCGGGCGAAGCAGGCCCGCCATGTCCTTGACCGCGAGCACGTGTGCGCCCGCATCGACGATGCGCTCGGCCAGCTTCAGGTAGTAGTCGAGCGTGTAGAGGTCTTCGGCCGGGTCAAGCAGGTTGCCGGTGTAACACATGGCCACCTCGGCCACCGAACTGCCGGTTTCGAGCACGGCGTCGATCGCCGGGCGCATCTGCTCGACGTCGTTGAGCGCGTCGAAGATGCGGAAAATGTCGACGCCCGTGTCGGTCGCCTCGCGCACGAACGCGTCGGTGAGCGAAGTCGGGTACGGCGTGTAACCGACGGTGTTGCGGCCGCGCAGCAGCATCTGCACCGGGATGTTCGGCAGCTCGGCACTCAGGCGCGCGAGTCGCTCCCACGGGTCTTCGCCGAGGAAGCGCAGGGCGACGTCATAGGTCGCACCACCCCAGGCCTCCATCGAGAGCAACTCGGGCAGCTGATGCGCGACGTGCGGCGCGACCTCGAGCAGGTCGGTCGTGCGCACGCGGGTGGCGAGCAGCGACTGGTGGGCGTCGCGGAACGTCGTGTCGGTCACTCGCAGGCGAGGGTCGGCGCGCAGCTGTGCTGCCCACCCGGTGGGGCCGAGCTCGCGCAGCAGCTGCCGCTGGCCGGTCGGCTCACCTGCCGCCTTGAGCGCCGGCAGCTTGAGCCGCGGCTGCGCCGTCGCGGGGCGCTCGCCGTTGGGTTTGTTCACGGTGACGTCGGCGAGCCAGTTGAGGATCTTCGTGCCGCGGTTCGCCGACTTGCGGTACTGCAGCAGCTCGGGCCGCTTCTCGATGAAGTCGGTCGAGACCTCGCCGGCGACGAAGGCCTCGTCGCCGAGCACGCCCTCGATAAAGGGAATGTTCGTGGCGATGCCACGGATGCGGAACTCGCTCAGCGCGCGCCGGGCTCGGCTCACCGCGGTGGGGAAGTCGCTGCCGTGGGCAATGAGTTTGAGCAGCAGCGAGTCGAAGTACGGCAGCACCTCGGCGCCGGTCGCGACGGTACCGCCGTCGATGCGGATGCCCGACCCACCGGCCGAGCGGTAGGCCGTGATCGTGCCCGAATCGGGGCGGAAGTCCTGCGATGGGTCTTCCGTGGTGATGCGGCACTGGATCGCGTAGCCGCGACGCTCGATGGCGTCCTGCTCGAGACCGAGGTCGACCAGCAACTCCCCCGCCGCGATGCGCATCTGCGACTGCACGAGGTCGATGTCGGTGATTTCCTCGGTGATCGTGTGCTCAACCTGGATACGTGGGTTCATTTCGATGAACACGTGCTGGCCGGCACGCTCGCCCTCGGTGTCGATGAGGAACTCGACGGTACCCGCGTTAACGTAGTTGATCGACTTGGCGAACTTCACCGCATCGGCGTAGATCGCGTCGCGGATCGACTGGTCAAGGTTCGGCGCGGGCGCGATCTCGATGACCTTCTGGTGGCGGCGCTGCACCGAGCAGTCGCGCTCGAACAGGTGCACCGCGTCACCGCTCGAGTCGGCGAGGATCTGCACCTCAATGTGCCGTGGCCGCAGCACGGCCTGCTCAATGAACATCGTGTCGTCGCCGAAGGCGCTCTTTGCCTCGTTCATGGCCGACTCAAGTGCGCTGCGGAGGTCTTCGTGCCGCTCGACGCGGCGCATCCCTCGACCACCGCCTCCGGCGACGGCCTTGGCGAACACGGGGTAGCCGATCTCGTCGGCCGCCGCGATGAGGGCGTCGACATCGGTCGACGGCTCGGACGACTTCAGCACCGGCACCCCGGCGCCGATGGCCTGCTGCTTCGCGTGCACCTTGTTCCCCGCCGAGGCGAGCACGGTCTGCGAGGGGCCGATGAAGGTGACGCCGTTGTCGGCACAGGCCTTCGCAAAGTCGGCGTTCTCGGAAAGGAAGCCGTAGCCCGGGTAGATAGCGTCGGCGCCAGAGAGCTTCGCGACCCGAATAATCTCGTCGATGTTGAGGTACGCCTGCACCGGCGACCCCTCCGAGCCGATCTCATAGGCCTCGTCGGCCTTCAGACGATGCAGCGAGTTACGGTCTTCGAATGGATACACGGCGACGGTTTTCGCCCCGAGTTCGACCGCGGCCCGGAATCCACGGATCGCAATTTCACCGCGATTCGCGACGAGAATCTTCTTGAACACGCTTCCCCTCACTCTTCCTTGGGTGTGGAAGTGGATTATGCACGTTGTTGTGCGGTGCAGTTCACACTATCGGTCGAGCGGCGGGATTTGCGTGGGGAAACCGCGCGGATCGGCGCACACGCGACATTTCGTGGATATGTTCAAGCAAACAAGAAAATCGCGAACTTTTCGTACAAGTCCGCGATTTCTCTGAAGTATGGACGCGCTAGCTGACGCGCTTCTTGCGGCGTGCCGCGAGTTCGTCTTCGGGTTCGGCCCGCTCGGTTTCGATGTCGACGAGGTTCGTCTCGACCTCGCGCAGCACCTGACCGACGAAGATGCCGAAGACGCCCTGGCCACGCTGGACGAGGTCGATGACCTGGTCGTTCGAGGTGCACAGGTACACACTCGCGCCGTCGGACATCAGCGTCGTCTGGGCGAGGTCGGTGATGCCGGCATCGTGCAACTGCTCGACGGCGATGCGAATCTGCTGGAGCGAGATGCCCGTCTCGAGCAGTCGCTTCACGAGCTTGAGCACGAGGATGTCGCGGAAGGAGTAGAGGCGCTGTGAGCCCGATCCTGCAGCGTTCTGAATGGTCGGCTGCACGAGCTCCGTGCGGGCCCAGTAGTCGAGTTGACGGTAGGTGATGCCGGCCACCTTCGCGGCGACGGCGCCACGGTACCCGAGGTTCGGGTCAAGGTCGGGCAGACCATCAGTGAACAGCAGCTCTCCGTGCAGCGGCTGTCCGTCTGCACCCTCGCGTGCGCTCATGGCGTTACCCTTTCCAACCGAACCGTGCCGGTCTGCTTTGTGCGGATGTTCCGCCCAGTTGCGTTGCAGTCAGTCTTGTCCTTCGGACCGGATTCGTAGGTGCGGCTCGCCGGTGCAGCGTCGCATGACGCATCCGATTTCGAAGGTCGGCTCACCTCAGTGTAGGCGAGCCAGCGTCGTTCATCGAGGTCGAATTACAACGATGAGATCGTGTCAAAGAATTCCACGTCGCCAGAGGTGGCACGCCGAAACCCTCAACTTCAAGTTGAGGGTGAGACCAAACCGTAACCTCCGGCCTGCCTCACCCGTCCGGACTTAGCCGCGGCGGTCGCGCAGGCCCTGGCGCAGCAGCGCCGAGCGGACCCGTTCGAGCGCGGTCGCGAGCTCATCCGCCTTCTCCTGCGCGCGGGCCGAGGCCTCCGCATCCTTGCCCCGCTTCAGCGGCGTGATCGCGCGCTCGACGAGGCCGAGGTCGTGCTGAGCGGCCGAACGGTAGGGCCGCAGGTGACGCGGCTGAATGCCCGAGCCGTCGAGCTCGACGAGCGTCGTGAGCAGCACGAGTTCCTCCTCGCCGTAACGCATCGCCCTCGCGATGAGACCGGCGGTGTGCGCCGCCTCGAGCAGGTCTCGGCTCGCGCCCGAGCGCTGCAGCAGCTCATCGCGGCGCAGCTCGAGCCCAGTTTCGAGAATGCCGAGGCCCGCTGGTGCGGTCGCCTCACCCTTGGCGCGCGCCGGCGCCGCGGCGCCCGGCACCTTGGGGTTCTCGCCACGGTCGACCGCGTCGAGGTACTCGCCGATCACCTTCAGGGGCAGGTAGTGGTCGCGCTGCAGAGCAAGCACGACGCGAATGCGCTGCACGTCCTGGTCGGAGTACTTACGGTACCCCTTCTCGGTGCGGGCAGGGTGCACGAGCCCCTGCTCTTCGAGAAAGCGAATCTTCGACGGAGTGAGCTCCGGGTGCTCAGCGCCGAGGCGCTGCAATACCTGCCCGATCGACAGCTTCGGGGTCGCGCCACTCGACGCGGCCGCCGCAGTTGACGCCACCATCGGTTACTGCGCCGTCTGCGTGCCCGGCACGTCGAGCGGCGATGCGTAGAAGGTGAGCCGGTACTTGCCGATCTGCACCTCGCCACCGTTCGTTAGCTGAGCCTGGTTGATGCTTTCGCCGTTGTAATACGTGCCGTTGAGCGAGCCGAGGTCGCGCACTTGGAAGGTACGACCCGTGCGCGTGAACTCCGCGTGGCGGCGCGACACCGTGACGTCGTCGAGGAAGATCTCGGCGTTCGGGTGGCGGCCGGCGATCTGCAGGTCGGTGTCGAGCAGGAAGCGGGCGCCAACGTTGCTGCCGCGGCGAACGATCAGCAGCGCCGAGCCCGAAGGCAGGGCTCCGATCGAGTCCATTTCTTCTTTGCTCACACCACCGGCGATGAGTGCGGCGAGCTGAGCGCTGAAGTCACCGGTGAATGACATGGTCGACGACGGCTCCGGCTGCTGGTCGTCGTCACCGCGGGGGTGCTCCAGGTCGCGCCCGTCGTTCTGCGACATGTATTCCTCCTGCTCGATGAGAGCAATCAGCCTAGCGCACGCCAAAATCTGAAGGATGGGCGTGGGCCCAGTAAACTCGCGCTCATTATGGACGAGCGGTATGACATTGACCCGATCGCGCAATTGCGAGAATCACGCAAGCCTAAGGGCCCTCGCAAGGTTACCGCGCGCAAGGGCATGTGGCTTGAGGATCCCGTAACAGAGTTCTACGGGCAGCTCGCCGCCGCCGATCGCGAGACCGTAACGCTACGCGACGCCGACGGCGCCGTGAAGAAGTTTCCGCGGCACGAGATGTTCTTTGACGATGACGGCGCGGTGCTGCTGACCTTCGCCGCCGTGGCGCCGAAGACGCCCACCCGCAGCGCATCCGGCTCGGTCTACGTCGAGGGCGCCCGCGCCCGTGTCGCCCGCGCCGGCCGCATCTTCGTCGAGGGCCGGCACGACGCCGAGCTGGTCGAGAAGGTGTGGGGCCACGACCTGCGCATCGAGGGTGTTGCGGTCGAGTACCTCGAGGGCGCCGACCACCTCGAGGAGGTCTTGCGCGAGTTCGCGCCGGGAGGCCCACGACGTGCGGGCATCCTGCTCGACCACCTCGTCGAACGCTCGAAGGAGTCGCGCATCGCCGACGACATCACCGCGAAGTTCGGCCGCGACTCGGTGCTCGTCATCGGTCACCCCTATATCGACGTGTGGCAGGCGGTACGACCCGAGCGGCTCGGGATGCGCGAGTGGCCGAATATCCCGCGCGGCCAGTCGTGGAAGCACGGCATCTGCGCGCACCTGGGGTGGCCCCACGAGGAACAGGCCGACATCGCGCGGGCCTGGCAGCGCATCCTCGGGCGAGTGCGCAACTGGAATGACCTCGAGCCTTCGGTGATCGGCAGGGTCGAGGAACTCATCGATTTCGTGACGGCCCCGGGAGCCTGATCGCACCGCCGGGCGCGATCACTACAAAGCGTAGAGTTAGGCCATGTCGATTCGCGTGTGGCAGGCTCTGCGCCTCATCCTTCCGGCCGTCTGGCTTGGCCTCATCATCGCTATTGACCTCATCGAGGCGCCGCTGAAATTCCAGGCACCCGGCATCACGATTCCGCTTGGCCTTGGCATCGGCCGGCTCGTGTTTCTCGCGATGAACATCACCGAGATCGTCATCGCCCTCGTGCTCGCCATCGCGCTGTGGCGCAGCCGTGCCGATCGACGGTCCTGGACGCTCGCGGGTGCCGCCTTCGCTCTGCTTGTGCTCAAGTTCGGGGTGATTCGTCCGCTGCTCGCGGTGCACACGGACGCCGTGCTCGCCGGCGGCGAGGGTGGCTCGTTCGCTCACTTCTTCTATATCGCGACGGATGCGGTGCTCTTCATCGTGCTCGTGTGGCTGGTTGCCTCGCAGGCGCGGCGGTTCATCGGGGTGCGCGAGGTCAATGTCGCAGGCTCGCGCTAGCCTGCGTGCATGCGCATCCTGCACACGTCTGACTGGCACATCGGTCGTACTTTCCATGGCGAATCCACCCTCGCTCACCTCGAGGAGGTGCTGCGTGCACTGACCGAGTTCGTGCCCGAACACGACGTCGATGTCGTCGTTGTCGCGGGCGACATCTTCGACTCGTCAGCGCCGGCCGCGGCCGCCTTCGACTTCTTGGCCGCCGCGCTCCAGCGCCTACGCGCCGCTGGCGCGACCGTCGTTGTGTCGAGCGGCAACCACGACTCGGCGGCACGTCTGCGATTTCCCTCGGCCTGGGCGAAGCTCGCCGACATTCACATTTCGGCCGACCCGGCGCAGCCGGCCGCGCCCATCGAACTCCGCGACGAGCACGGTTCGGTGCGGTGCTACCCCATCCCTTATCTCGAACCGGCGCTCGTGCGTCACCTGCCAGGTGCCGACGGGGTGCGCTCGCAAGAAGACGCCCTGCGCTGGGCGACCGAGGCGGTGCGCGCCGACCTCACGGCGCACGGCTCCGACGGCGAGCGCACCCTCGTGCTCGCGCACTGCTTCGTCTCCGGGGTACCCGAGACCACCCCGGGCGACGACATTGAACGCGACCTCACGGCCGGCGGCATCGACGTCGTGCCGAGCTCGCTGTTCGAGGGCTTCGACTACGTCGCGCTCGGGCACATCCACTCGCGCGTCGAAGTGACCGAGCGCATCCGTTATTCGGGAGCGCCGCTGCACTACTCGTTCAGCGAGGCGGGGGCGCCGCGCGGCGCCTGGCTCGTCGACCTCGACGCCGACGGCTTCGCCGGCGCGACGTGGCTAGAGCTACCGGTGCCCCGCGCGCTGACGCGACTGCGCGGCGAGCTCGACGAGCTTTTGACCAACGCCGCTCACGCCGACGCCGCTGGCGACTGGGTGCAGGCGCAACTCACCGACGCGGCCCGGCCGATCGACGCGATGCGCCGCCTGCGCGCGCGCTTCCCCCACGCCGTGCATCTCGAATACGACCCACCGGCCCCGGCCGAGGGTGCCCCCTCGCACCTCGAGCAGCTTTCGCAACACACGAGCGACGAGCAGCGACTGCGCTCGTTCTTCGAGTTCGTGCGCGGAGAATCGGCCACCGAGGCCGAACTCGACGAACTCGACGACCTACTCGCCGCCGCGCGTGCGAAGGGGGCCCAGCGATGAGGATGCTCCACCTCGCGTTTCGCGGGTTCGGCCCGTATCGCGACTCGCAGACAATCGACTTCACGAGCCTGGCCGCTGACGGGCTCTTCCTGATCACCGGCAAGACCGGTGCCGGCAAGTCGACCGTGCTCGACGCGATCGCGTTCGCGCTCTACGGCAGCGTGCCGCGCTACGACGGCTCGGTCGGCCGGGTGCGCAGCACCTTTGCGTCGCTCGACAACCCAACCGAGGTGACGCTCGAGTTTGAGCACGGCGGCGAGCGCTACCGCATCACCAGGTCACCCGAGTACGAGCGCCGCAAAAAGCGCGTCGCTGAGGGCACCACGGTACAGGGCGCCGCACAGCAGTTCGATCGCTGGGACGCGGCGGCCGACGACTGGCAGGGCGTCGCGACGAAGGCGAGCGATGTCGCCGACGAGCTTGGCCAGGTCTTTCCGCTCACGAGTGGCGAGTTCTTTCAGGTGGTCCTCCTCGCACAGAGCGACTTCCAGCGCTTCCTCCACGCCGACTCGAAGGATCGCCAAGACTTGCTGAGCAAGCTCTTCCGCACGCACCGGTACCGCGACCTCCGCGAGTTCGCGCAGGAGCGCGCCCGCGAAGCCGCGCAGGAATGGCAGGGGCTGCAGCGTGACCTGCAGGGCGTCGCCCGCGAGCTTGGCCTCGGCGACGACGAGTCCGCCGTCACCGACGAAGCTCTCACCTCGCTCGCGGCCGAGGTTGCCGACTCGGTGACCGCCGCGGCGACGGCACTCGGGGCGGCGCAGGGTGTGCACGACGACGCGGCGAAGCGGCGGCGCGACCTTGAGCGACAACAGGAACGCCAGCAGCGCCGAGATTCGGCTGCAGCGCGGCTCGCGCGCCTCGAGGCCGAGCGCGAAGACATCGCGCGGGAGGTCGACGAGCCGTTGCGACGCGACCGGCTCGCCTCGCCGCTCGTGCCCGTGCTCGATGCCCACGCGCGGGCCGAACGCACCCGCGCATCCGGCGAGCGGACACTCGAGGCGGCCGCCGCGGCGTTCGACGCCCGACTTGCACGGGCCGATGCGGCCGAGCTGAACAACCTCGTCGACGGCACCGAGCTCGCCGCGCGTACGGCCGCACACACGCTGCTGCGCGAACGCCTCGGCACGCTCCGCGAAGGTGAGTCGGTCGACCAGCGGGTCGAGCGGGCTGAGCGCGCAGCGCGGTCCGCCGACGCCGAGCGTGCAATCACGCGAGAACAGTTTGAGCAGCTTCGGCAGGCCCGCGCCGAGCGGCCCACGCAACTTCGGGCACTCGACGGCGCCGTCGCCGAGCTCACCGCGAAGGCTGGACAGCTCGACGAAGCGAACGAGCTCGTGACGATGCTCGCCGGGCAATTGCGCGCGGCGAAGGCGGCCGCGGGCCTGGCCAAGCGTCGCGACGCCGCTCTGGCACAGCGCGAGCAGGCCGCCGACGCACTGTCGAGCGCATCCGCCGCCGACCGCGAGCTGATTACCCGCCGCCTCGACGGCAGCGCCGCCGAGCTCGCCGGCCGCCTCGTCGACGGCGAACCGTGTGCGGTCTGCGGCTCGACGACGCATCCCTCCCCCGCCGAGTCGGTTGGCGAACCGGTCACCGATGCCGACCTCGAGGCATCCTCGGCCGCCGTCGAGTCGGCGAAGCATGCCGATGCCGAAGCGCGCGGCGCATACGACGACGTGGCGGCCGAGCACGCCAAGCACGCCGCGGCCGCTGGTGGCCTCGACGTCGACGAAGCCACCACGCGACACCGCGACGCGACCGCCCGCGCGAAGCAGCTTGAATCGGCGGCGGCCGAGCTTGCGCATACCCGTGCGAACGCCGACACGCTCCGGGCGCAGGACGCCCGAGACGAGCAGCGCGAACGTGAGCTTGCCGAGCTGGCCGAGACGCAGCTCGCCTCGGCCACCGCCGCGAGCACCGAGTTCGCATCGCTCGCCGAGCAGCAGCGCGAGCTGCGCGGCACGTTCGAGACGGTGAGCGCCCGACGCGCCATGGTCGAGTCCGTGGCCGATGCGCTAGGCGCTGTCATCGAGGCGCAGCGCTCCGCCGAAGGCGCCCGCGAGACCGCGCGCGATGCGGCCGAGCGTGCCGCCGAGCGGCTTGCGGCGAGCGAGTTCGCCGACGAGCATGCCGCCCGGGCCGCGGCGCTCAGCGACGCGCGTCGCGCCGAGCTAACCGAGCGCAAGCGCGCCCACGACTCGGGCATCGATGGTGCCCGAGCGACGCTCGCCGAACCCGAGTTGCAGGGGTTGCCCGAAGAGCAGGTCGATGTCACCCCGGCGAAGGACGCGGCGCAGCGCGCCGCCGACGCGCTCGGTGAAGCCCAGCGCGCGCACGGCGAGGCGACAGCACGGCGGCAGACGATCGACGCGGCCATCACCCGAGGCCGCGCGCACCTGCGCGGCGCCGACCGCACGCTCGCGCGGGCGCGCATGCGGCAGCAACTCGCGGGTGAACTGCGCGGCGACAATAACCGCAAGCTCAACCTCGAGGCCTATGTGCTTGCGGCTCACCTCGAAGAGATCATCATCGCGGCGAACGTGCGCCTCGGCGAAATCACGTCGAACCGCTACTCGCTCGTGCGCGACGACTCGCTCGCCCGCCGCGGCGCGCAGTCGGGGCTCGGGCTCGAGGTCGCCGACATCTATACGGGCATCAACCGCAGCCCGCAGTCACTCTCGGGCGGCGAGACCTTCCTCGTCTCGCTCGCACTCGCGCTCGGTCTTGCCGATGTCGTCTCGGCGCAGGCGGGCGGCATCGCGCTCGACACGCTCTTCATCGATGAGGGCTTCGGATCGCTCGATGCCGACACGCTCGAGGTCGCGATGCGCACGCTCGACCATCTGCGCGCATCCGGTCGAACCGTCGGCGTCATCAGCCACGTGACCTCGATGCACGAGCGCATCCCCACCCACGTCGAAGTGCGCCAGCTCGAGGACGGCTCCAGCACCCTCGAGCTCCGCGACGCCGACTCCCCCGCCTAGGCGACCGCATCCGCACACCCTGATGCAGTTTTCTACGAACGACGCGGTTGCAACTGCAGCGAACGTAGAAAACCGCACCCACCAATGGTGGGTCGTCCGGCGCGGCACACTACGTCCGTTCGGCACCCTCGGCGAGGCGTTCGAGCTTCTCGCGATACGCGTCCCAGTCGACATCGTCGGGGATGTTCGTGTTGCTGGCGCGCAGACCGACGGCGCCGTCGATGTCCTCGCGCAAGATGTCCGCGTGACCCACGTGGCGGGTGAGGTCGACGAGCACGTGCAGCGCGATCTCTTCGAACGTCACCGAGCGGCGCTCGGGCGGCCACCACGGCACCTCGCCCGGCGCATCCGGCTCAAGTTCGTCGAAGGCGGCATCGACGAACTCGGCGACGCGATGTGAAAGATCGAGGATGCTCGCGGCCGACTCGTCCGCGCGGGCATACCAGTCGGCCTGCGGGTCGACGTCCCAGTCGGCCTCGGTGATGAGTTCCTCGGGAGTCGGCCAGTCGCGGCCGAGCACCGCGCCGAAGTACCCGCCCTCGATCAACGCGACGTGCTTCACCAGGCCGAGCAGGTTCGTGCCCGTCGCGGTGCGCGGCCGGCGAAGCTCCGCCTCATCGAGGCCGGCGCACTTCCACCACAGTGCTTCGTGCCCGCGCGCGAGCGCCCCGCGCACGTAGTCGTGACCCGACTCGATCATCGAATCCGCCTAGCGGATGCGCAGCCGCTCGAGGAAGTCGCGCACCTCGCGCAGTTCGTCCATCGAGATCTCGTGGCCGAGCTCGGGGAAGCGGTGAATCTCAGCCTTCGTGTGGCGCTTGAGCCAGTCCTCGGTGAGGTGGAACGCGGCGCGCGAGATGGACGAGTCGTCCTGCTCGCCCCAGCCGAAGAACACCTGGCGTTCGAGCTCGGTGAGCTTCGCGTCGGACTCGACCGAGCTGTTCTGGGTTGGCAGCACGAAGCCCGACAGCAGCACGGCCGCTGGCACCCGCTCGGGCCGGGCGCGCAGCAGTTCGGCGGCCATGACGGCGCCCTGCGAGAACCCGATCGGCACGATCTTGCTCGTCGGCACCTTCTGGTCGAGGGTATTGAGCAGCAGCTGCAGCGATTTCGCGATGGCCTCATCATCGAGACCGTCGAGCGCCTCGGCAACGCCGCCGCGCTTGGTCTTCGGGTCGAAAGGGAACCACGACGCACCTGTCATTTCCGGCACGGGCAGGGGCGCTCGAATCGACAGGATGTCCCAGTGCGGCGGCACATCGAGCGGCGAGATGAGACCGAACAGATCGCGTTCGTCCGCACCGAAGCCGTGAAGGAGGAGCAGCGTTGGTCCACCGCGGAGGCCCGTGGGAGAAAGGGTGTGCAAAGTGGTCATATCGCGATTCAAGCACCGCCCGCTTGCGCCTTGTCTGAAGAAAAGGCCCGCGCCAGAATTTGGCGCGGGCCTTCATCACTTCGTCGCACTACTCGGCCGCGTTGCCGCCCTGTGCCGGGGCCGCGGGGGCCTGCCCGCGCATCCCATCGGCAAGCGCCGCACCGGTGCGCGTGCCCTGCACGCTCGCCTGGATGAGCTCACCCAGGTCGATGCCGGTCGCATTCTTGATTGCGTCGAACGGGGCGCGCATCGTCGCCGCCGACTCGGCGACCTGGTGACCGGCGCCGCCCTCGGTCGTGATCACGGTGTAGCCGTCGATCGCCTGCTGCGCCTTCGCGAACTCGGCGACCATCGGCACGAGTTGATCGATGAGTCGCTGCGTCACGAGCGCCTGCTCGTGTTTCTCAACGGCCTCACCGAGCGCGAGCTGCGCGGCGGCCTCGGCCTGACCGGCGGCGCGGATCGCCTCCGCCTCCGCCTCGGCCTCGACGCGACGCGCATGCGCATCCGCATCCGCCTTCGCGCGGCGCGCGGTCGCCTCGGCCTCGGCCGCGGTCGTGCGGGCAGTCGCCTCACCGCGAGCGGCGGTGGTGCGGGCCGTCGCGTCGGCCTCCGACACGAGCTTGCGCGTCTCGGCCTCCTTGTTCTGCTGGTAGGCCTGCGCGTCGGCGCGACGCTCCTGGTCGTAGAGGTTCGCGTCGGCGACCTTCTTCACATCGGCGTCAAGCTGCGACTGCTTGTTCTGAGCCTCCTGGTCGAGCACCGCCTGCTGCAGCTCGGCACGGCGCAGCGCCTCGGCCTGCTCGGCCTCGGCGATCGCTCGGCCGACTTTCGCCTTCGACGCGGCCTCCGACTCCTGGAACGTGGTGCGCTCATAGAGCGTCTCGGTGTCGGTCTCGATCTGGCGCTTTGCGACGGCACGGTCGGCGTCGATCTTCGCAGTCTCGGCCTCGCGGTGCACGCGGCGGAGCTCCTGCGCACCGAGCGCCTCGATGTAGCCGCCCTGGTCGGTGATGCCGAGAATCTGGAACGAGTCGAGCACAAGGCCCTGACGCTCGAGGTCGCCCTCGATGCCCTCGGCAATCTGCTCGGCGAGGGCCTTGCGGTCCTTCATCAGCGTCTCGACGGTGAGCGTCGCGACCACACCACGCAGCGCACCCTCGAGCACCTCGGTGGTAAACGCCTCGATGGCGCGGTCCTGCGAGAGGAAGCGCTCGGCGGCGCGACGAATCGCCTCGGGCGCCGAGCCGACCTTGACGAGCGCGATGCCCTCAACGTCGACGGTCACGCCGTTCGCGGCCTGCGCGGTCGGCTTGATCTCGATCGAACGCGAGCGCAGCGACAGCTTCGAGGAGCGCTGGGTGAACGGGTTGACGAACAGACCACCACCCGAGATCACCTCGATCTTCGAGGTCTCCTGGCCGCGCTTCGCCTTACCGGTGATGACGAGGGCCTCGTCGGCGGCGGCGGTGCGGTACCAGGTGCGGGAAATGATGATGAACACGACGAGCGCGATGACCGCGATCACGATCACGACGATCAGAATGACCAGGCCGAGGGCTCCGGTAAATAGGTCCACGGGTGTCCTTTCGAGAGGCGGCAGCGCACGCGGCTGCCGGGGAGGGGCATCGTCCGTACTAATCTCCCACGCCCGACCGCCCCGCCGCGCCGGGCGGTGGATGTATCGCCGTCACCCCGCAGATTGACCTCGATCGATGCGGCACACTGGAAGGGATGTTCGACCTCACGCGGATCGCCGAGGGCCTCCCCGCCGCCACCCTGCTCCCCCAACTGCGGGATGCGCTCGCCAAGCCGGGCGCGCGGGCCGTCGTTGCCGCGCCGCCGGGATCGGGCAAGACGACGGTCGTGCCGCCCGCGGTCGCCGAGTTCGCGGACGGCCGCGTCATCGTCACACAGCCGCGCCGCATCGCGACCCGCGCGGCCGCGAGCCGACTCGCGCAACTCAGCGGCACGAGACTCGGGGATGCGGTCGGTTATTCGGTGCGCGGCGAGCGGCGCACGTCGGCCGCGACCCGCGTTGAGTTCGTCACCGCGGGCCTGCTCGTGCGGCGCCTGCTCGCCGACCCCGAACTCGCGGGCGTCGATGCCGTCGTGCTCGATGAGGTGCACGAGCGCTCGCTCGACAGCGATCTCGCGATCGGGATGCTCGGCGAGCTCGGGCAGCTGCGCGACGACCTCACCCTCGTCGCGATGTCGGCGACGCTCGACGTGGCGGCGTGGACCGAGCTGCTCGGCCCGGGAACGCGCGCGTGCGAGGTCGACGTGGCCCCGCATCCGCTCGAGGTGCGCTGGGCGCCTCCGCCGCGCGACGTTCGCCCGCTCGACGAGCGCGGCGTCACGCGCGACTTCCTCAGTCACGTCACCCGTGTGAGCGCCGACGCCTTCGCGGACGTACCCGCGGGTAGCGCCCTCGTCTTTTTGCCGGGCGCGCGCGAGGTCGATCGGGTCGTCGAGGGGTTGCGCGCCCGCGGCATCCCCACTGAGAGCCTCACTGGGTCGCTCTCGCTCGAGGAGCAGCAACGCGTGCTCCGCCCGAACGGCGAGCGCCGCGCGATCGTCGCGACGGCCATCGCCGAGACCTCGCTGACGGTGCCGGATGTTCGGCTCGTGATCGACGCCGGGCTCTCGCGGGAGCCACGCATCGACCTCGCGCGAGACATGGCCCAGCTCGTGACGGTGTCGGTCTCGCAGGCGGCCGCAACCCAGCGCGCGGGCCGCGCCGCGCGCGTCGGCCCCGGCCGCGTGGTGCGCTGCTATGCCGAGCTTGACTGGCCCCGGCTCGCGCCCGCACCGACGACCGAGATCGCCTCGGCCGAGCTCACTCCGTTCGCCCTCACACTCGCGGCCTGGGGCGACCCCGACGCGAGCGAGCTGCCGCTCCCACAGCGGCCGCCAGTCGCATCGCTGCAACGCGCCCAGGCGACGCTGCGCAACCTCGGCGCCCTCGACGAGGCCGGGCTGACGGCGCGCGGGCGCGAGCTCGCGAGCATTCCGGCGCATCCGCGCATCGCCCGGGCGCTGCTCGATGCCGCGCCCCGACTCGGCGCGACACGGGCCGCCGAGTATGCGGCGGCCATCGAGTCAGATCGCCGCGCGCCCGGCGGCGACCTCGCGGCGCTCGTGCGCCAGCTGCGGGATGGGCGGGATGCGTCGTCGAAGCGCTGGCGAGACGATGCCCGCCGCCTGCGCGAACTCGTGCCACCTGGCCGTGCCACCACGTCGGTCGGCGACGACGCCGGTCTCGCCGAGGTGATCGCGCTCGCGTATCCCGAGCGACTCGCCCGCGCGCGCGGCGGCGGCTACCAGCTCGCCTCGGGCACCGGCGCCACGCTGCCCCGCGGCAGTGGGCTGACCGGGCACGACTGGCTCGCGGTGGCCGAGGTCGCCCGGGCAACGACGACCGATGCCTCTGGCGCCGTGATCCGTGCCGCCGTGCCGATCGGCCCCGAGTCGGCCCGTGAGTTTGCCGGGCCGCTCGTGCGCACGACGACGGTGACACAGTGGCGGGATGGTCGGGTCAGGGCCACCCGTGAGACTCGGCTCGGCGAGATCCTGCTCGCGTCGTCGCCGCACACGCCGAACCCACAGGAGGCGCGGGATGCGGTCGCACGCGAGCTCGAGCGCGTGGGCCTCGGGCTGCTGCGCTGGTCGACGGCCGCCGACGAGTTACGGCGTCGACTCGCCCTGCTCCATCGCACGCTTGGAGCGCCATGGCCCGACGTGAACGACGGCGCGCTGCTCGCACGGCTCGACGACTGGCTCGCGCCGGAACTCGACCGGCTCGCACGCGGTTCGACCGCCGCGTCCATCGACCTGCTCGACCCGCTGCGACGACTGCTGCCGTGGCCCGACGCCGCCCGGCTCGCCGAGCTCGCGCCCGAACGGCTCGAGGTGCCGACCGGCTCGATGGTGCGCGTGCAGTACGCCGAGCACGATACCGACGGCCCGCCCGTGCTCGCGGTGAAGCTGCAGGAGTGCTTCGGCTGGGTCGACACCCCGCGCCTGGTCGACGGCCGCGTGCCCGTGCTGCTGCACCTGCTCTCGCCGGCGCAACGGCCGCTCGCGATTACCGACGATCTCGCGTCATTCTGGTCGGGCCCGTACACCCAGGTGCGCGCCGAGATGCGCGGCCGCTACCCGAAGCATCCGTGGCCCGAAGACCCCCTCAACGCGCCACCGCGCCGCGGCACCACCCGTTCGGGGCGATGACACGGCGCGGTGCGTGGTGGGGATGGGGCTTGTTTAGGCCAGGCTGCCGCCGGTCGCGAGGCGCATGAGGTCGCTCGAGAGATCGATCTCGTCGTCGTCGCCCGATGACTTCGCGCTGCCGAAGTCGTGCTGATAGGTGTCCCAGTTCGTCGCGCGCAGACGCGCCGCGAACCGCGACTCGATGAGCAGCCACAACTCGCCCGCGGCACGGCGGATTCGCGTCGCGAAGTTCGGGTCGTTCCAGTCCTCGGTCGCTGCGAACAGCGACGTCGGGGCCACGAGCGACCGCAGGTAGGCGAACTGCGAGCGCATCTGACCGTCGATGACGAGGGCGTGGCGGCTCGTGCCGGCGGTCGCACCGAGCACGACCGGCGTGCCGACGAGCAGGTCGCGGTCGAGCACCTGGAAGAAGCCGCTGAACAGGCCCGAGGCCTCGGCCTTGTAGACCGGAGTCGTGGCAACGAGCGCATCGGCATCGGCGATGAGTCGACTTGCCCGCTCGAGGCCCTCCCCGCGGAGCCCGGTGACGAGCCCGTTCGCGATCTCCTGCGCGAGGTCGCGCAACTCGATCACCGTTGCGCTGAGCTTCGCGCCACTCGTATCGGCGTGTTTCATGAGCTCCTCGACGACGCGGTCGGCCAGCATCGCGGTCGACGACGGGTTCGAGGTGCCGGCATTGACAACCACGACGCGGAATTCCTCCGCCTCGCCCGTGCCGGTGTGCTCATTGAATGCTGAAGTCATCGCTGTGCTCGTTCCTCTCCATCTACTTCGGTTCATCTAACGCGCGCCGACGCCGCTTCATTCCGGATTCCTCGGCGGGCTGCAAACTAGGAGTCAGCCTCGGCGGACGGCTGCGCAGCCGCCTCCGCCTCGCGCTTCGCGGTGACCTCGTCGGTGTCGAGGTAGGGCGAGCCGCCGGTGACGTTGTCGCCACGGTTCGCCGTGGGCCGGGGCTGGCGCGCGGGCCCGTCGCCATACTTCTTCGCAACGAGGAGTTCGTGCGTCGGGGCCGGCGCCGACTCGGGGTCGCGACGCCCCTCGAGTTCCTTGCGCACGACGGGCACGACTTCGGTACCGAGCAGCTCGATCTGGTCGAGCACCATGTTCAGCGGCAGACCGGCGTGGTCCTGCAGGAACAGCTGGCGTTGGTAGTCACCAAACAGCTCATGGAAGCCGAGGATCTTGTCGATGACCTCCTGCACGCTGCCAACCGCGAGCGGGGTGGCCTGCGAGAACTGCTCGAGCGACGGGCCATTGCCGTACACGGGCGCCTCGTTAAAGTACGGGCGGAATTCGCTGTAGGCATCCTGCGACTTCTTCGCGATGTACGTCTGACCACCGAGGCCGACGATTGCCTCCTTCTTCGTGCCGTGGCCGTAGTGCTCGAAGCGCTCGCGGTAGAAGTTCGCGAGGCGCAGCGAGTGTTCCGGCGGCCAGAAGATGAAGTTGGCGAAGTAGCCATTGCCGTAGAACGCGGCCTGCTCGGCGATTTCGGGGGTGCGAATCGAACCGTGCCACACGAACGGGGGCACATCATCGAGCGGTCGCGGCGTCGAGGTGAAGCCGTTGAGCGGCGTGCGGAACTTGCCCTGCCAGTTCACGACGTCCTCGCGCCAGAGGCGGTGGAGCAGGTTGTAGTTCTCAAGCGCGAGCGGCAGGCCCTGACGAATGTCCTGGCCGAACCACGGGTAGACGGGCGCGGTGTTGCCGCGGCCGAGCATGAGGTCCATGCGACCATCCGAGACGTGCTGGAGCATCGCGTATTCCTCGGCGATGCGCACCGGGTCGTTCGTCGTGATCAGCGTCGTCGACGTGGTGAGGATGAGCCGCTCGGTCTGGGCGGCGATGGCCGCGAGCAGCGTCGTGGGCGACGACGAGAAGAAGGGTGGGTTGTGGTGCTCGCCGACGGCAAAGACGTCGAGCCCGACCTCCTCGGTCTTCTTCGCGATTTCGATCATGCCCTTGATGCGCTCGGCCTCGCTCGGCGTCTCGCCGGTGACGGGATTGCGGGTGACATCGCTGACCGACATGATGCCGAACTGCATGGTGACTCCTTGTGATTCGCGATTGAATCATGCGTTTGCATGAACCTGCATGCTAGGTAGAACTCGTCCGCGGCGAGAATATTCCCGCGACATGGATTTCTTCTCGGCAAGGTGCATCTCGACCGCACGCGCACCCTTGGGGTAGACTTGGCTGGTTGACGCCCAAGCTGCGCCGGAACTCGGCCGCACGGATCTGGCGTCACCCGTTCGATCACCACACCGGTGGTCATTCCTCAGACCGGCCATCAGGCCCGGATGCGACTCGACGACTGCCCCCTTGCACTTGTGTGTTCGTCTCTACGCATCCCGACGAGCACGCACCGAAGGAAGGCGCCACGATGACGCACCCCACGACCGACGTTCCCGACGACGACTCAAACTCAACTACCCCCAGCTTTTCCGAGCTCGGCCTGAGCGCCCCGGTGCTCGAGGCCGTCACCGAGATCGGTTACGAGACCCCGAGCCCGATCCAGGCCGCGACCATCCCGACACTGCTCGAAGGCCGCGACGTCGTGGGCCTCGCCCAGACGGGAACGGGCAAGACCGCCGCGTTCGCACTGCCCGTGCTCTCGCGCATCGAGGGCGGCGCCCAGAAACCGCAGGCGCTCGTGCTCTCGCCTACCCGCGAGCTCGCACTGCAGGTCGCCGAGGCATTCGAGAGCTACGCCTCGAAGCTCCCCGCGGTGCGCATGGTGCCGATTTACGGTGGCGCTGCGTACGGCTCGCAGCTCAACTCACTGCGCCGCGGCGTTGACGTCGTCGTTGGCACCCCGGGTCGCATCATGGACCACCTCAAGCGCGGCAGCCTCGACCTCAGCGAGATCAAGTTCCTCGTGCTCGACGAGGCCGACGAGATGCTGAAGATGGGCTTCGCTGAGGACGTCGAGACGATCCTCGCCGACACCCCCAAAGAGAAGCAGGTTGCCCTCTTCTCGGCGACGATGCCCCCGCAGATTCGCCGCATCTCGCAGCAGTACCTCAACGATGCCGCCGAGATCACGGTGAAGTCGACGACCGCGACCGCGAAGAACATCTCGCAACGCTACCTCGTCGTGCCCTTCCACCAGAAGGTCGACGCGCTCACGCGCATCCTCGAGGTCGAAGAGTACGACGGCCTCATCATCTTCGTGCGCACGAAGAGCGAGACCGAGCAGCTTGCCGACAAGCTCCGCGCCCGCGGCCTCTCGGCCAGCGCCATCAACGGCGACATCGCACAGAACCAGCGCGAGCGCCTCGTGAGCGACCTCAAGGCTGGCAAGCTCGACATCCTTATCGCCACCGACGTCGCCGCCCGCGGCCTCGACGTCGAGCGCATCACGCACGTCGTGAACTTCGACATTCCGACCGACCCCGAGTCGTACGTGCACCGCATCGGCCGCACGGGCCGCGCGGGCCGCACCGGCGCCGCGATCAGCTTCGTCACCCCGCGCGAGCGTCGCCTGCTCAACCACATCGAGCGCGTCACGCGCCAGCCGATGGAGCAGATGCGCCTGCCCTCCGTCGCCGACGTCAACGAGACGCGCCTGAGCCGTTTCGACGACGCGATCACCGCGGCGCTCGAAGACACGGCACGAATCGAGGCCTTCCGCGACATCATCGACCACTACGTGCGTCACCACGATGTGCCGGAGTCGGACGTCGCCGCGGGCCTCGCCGTTGTCGCGCAGGGCGATGACCCGCTGCTGCTCGACCCCAACAACGACCCGATGGCGAACCAGCCCGACTTCTCGCGCGACCGCCACGACAACGGCCGCGACAACCGCGACGGTGGCGGCCGCCGCGAGCGCCGCGAGTCGAACGGCAACCTACAGGCGTATCGCATCGAGGTTGGCAAGCGCAACCGCGTTGAGCCCCGCCAGATCGTTGGCGCGCTCGCGAACGAGGGCGGCATCGGCCGCGACGACATCGGCGCGATCAACATCTACCCGGCGTTCACCATCGTCGAGCTGCCCCGCGACCTCTCACGCGACGACCTGAACCGTCTCGGTGGCATCCGGGTCGCCGGCCAGAACATTGACATTCGCCCCGACAACGGGCCCGCGAAGCGTCGTCGCGATGACGACCGCGGCGGCCGCGGCGGCTACGGTGGCGGCGGCCGCGGCGGCTACCGCGGTAACCGCGACGGCGACGAGCGCGGCGGTTATCGAGGTAACCGTGACGGCGACGACCGTGGTGGGTACCGCGGTGGACGTGGCGGCGGCTATAACGGCGGTGGCCGTGGTGGCAACTACCGCGATCGTGACGACCGCGGCGGCAACCGCTACTAACCCGCGCGCTACTCTCGCACCGACGGCGGGGCGGCCTCTTCGGAGGGTGCCCCGCCGTTTGGCGTTTCCGCGGCGCGCACGACGACCGGTCGGCCGACGAGCCGCTGCCCGGCCGCGAGCAGCCCGACGTGCGCGGCGATCTGTTCGAGCGGCCCGCGTCGCACGTAGCTCAGCCAGAGCGGGCACACGACGAGCATGATGACGACGGTGATGCCCCAGACGGCGTTGCTGTACGGCAGTTCGCCGCCGGGCCAGATGAGCGCGAGCCCGATGAGTTGGCCGGTGTAGGTCGTGAGCGGCATCGCGCCGACGGCCGAGAGCGGCCGCAGCACGGTGGCGGCGGCCCGCGGAATGAGCAGGCAGAATCCGAGCAGCGCGAACGCGAACGCGCCCGAACCGACGAGCTCGAGGGTGCCGCCGCCGTGCGGCGTGATGTCGGCGAGCGCGCGCAGCATCGTCGCGGTCGTGCCGCCCGTCGTGAGCTCGACGTCCTCGATCACCGGCATCAGCAGCATCCCGAGCCCCTGGCTGAGCAGCCAGACGCCGAAGCCGAACACGAGCATCGTGATGGCGTTGATCATCTTCGTGAAGTTGCTGCGCCCGAGCGCAAGGCCGAGCAGCAGCAGCGGCAACCAGGTGGTGAGCGGGTACATGCCGCCGAAGAGCATGTCGAAGCCCGGCGCGTAGATGAGGTAGCCGAGGCTGTAGATCGTCGAGACGACGGCCGGCCCGACCACCCCGATTCCCACCGCGAGCGCGACGAGGGCCGCGGGGCGCATCCGCAGCACGGGCAGCACGAGCAGGTAGAGCAGGCCGTAGAAGGTGAGGATGATCGCCACCGACGTGCCGAGCAGCTCGAGCAGCAGGCCGATCGCGAAGATCACGCCGCCGCGGCCGAGCAGGCGCAGCCGAAGTGTCGGCAGCTCATGCGGCTGCGGGATGCGCCTGCCGCCGGTCATGATCGCGATCGACACCCCCGCGAGCAGGCCGAACAGGATCGACGAGTTGCCGTGGATGATGCCGTCCCAGGTGCTCGGGTCGGTGAGCACGAACGCCGGGGCGTTGCCGAGGTGCGCGCCGACCATCCCGAAGACCGCGAACGCGCGAGCGTAGTCGAGGCCGAGGATGCGCGTGGGTGCCGGGGCGGCTGCGGTCATGCTCCGATACTACGGGCGCGCGAACTCGGCGTCGTAGCGCTCTTTGAGTTCTTGCCAGCCGTAGCGGAACGCCGCCTCGCCGACGATGCGTGGCTGCTGTTCGCCTTGGAGCAGGGCGGCGAGCACGCCGAAGCAGACCTGCCAGCCCGCGGCGTACATCGGCGCGGCGTCGAGGTCGTGGAGCACCATCGCGCAGTCGATGCGGTCGCCCGTGATGGTCCAGGTGATGAGGTCGTCACCCCAGCGATGCGTGACCTGCTTGCCCGGGTCGACGGCGAGCACCTCGACCGAGAACGGGGCATCGTAGGGGTTTTCCCGAGCCTCGGCCGGGCCGACCGAGGTGAGCGGCCGATCGGGTACGTTCGGCGACCAGGCAGCGAGTAGCTCGGGCTCGGTGACATAACTCCACACGGTCTGCGGGTCGGCGCCGTCGGTCATGAAGTCCATGCGCAGCTGGGGCGGCTCGACGTCGCTGTCGATGCGCGCGGCAATATTCAACGCGAGAATGCGTTCGCGGATATCCATGGCGCAACCCTGCCGGAGGGAGCTGGATAGCGCGCGAACGCATCCGGGTGTCGCGAAACTAGTCGATCTGCAGCTCACCCATCGCGTCCCAGTCATCGCCGTCGATCGTGCGGCTGATGATCTGCGGCGTCGACGCGAGCAGCGGGCGCATGGTCTCGAGGCCCTTCGCGAAGTGCTCCGAGCCGACGTGCGCGGCGCCCGCGTCGTCGTTGAATGCCTCGACGAGCACGAACTCGTTCTCGCGCTCGACCGAGCGGCTCCATTCGAACCACTTGTTGCCCGGCTCGGCGCGGGTCGCCTCGGTGAACTCGCGCGTGCGCTCGATAAACGTGTCGGCGTACTCGGGCAGCACGTCGTACTTGACCACGATGAAGATCATGTTGCTCCTCTACTTTGCTGGCTCTCTAGCCTGCCGCGTGGAAACTTACTCTGCTTGAATGCGTCACAACCTGCGATACTTGCGATACCACTTTTCAAAGTTGCGATTCCAACTAGCTGAGGAGGGCACATGCCACTCACCGATCTCACCACCGTTGCCGCTGCGAGCCGCGAGGCCGGGAAGGGCCTCGGCGCCTTCAACGTCGTGCAGCTCGAGACCGCGCAGGTGCTCGTCGATGCCGCCGCCGCGGCCGGTCGCCCCGTCGTGCTGCAGGTCAGCCAGAACGCCGTGAAGTACCACGGCGGCCACCTCGCTCCCATAGGCCGGGCGACGATCGAGGTCGCGAAGGCCGCCAAGATCGACGCCGTCGTGCACCTCGATCACGCCGACGACGTCGACCTCATTCGCGAGGCCGTCGGCCTCGGCTTCACGTCGGTGATGTACGACGGCTCGCACCTGCCGTTCGAGCAGAACCTCGCCACGACCATCGAGGTCGTCGAGTTCTGCCACGCGGCGGGCGTCACCGTCGAGGCCGAGCTCGGTGAAGTCGGTGGCAAAGACGGCGTGCACGCGCCGGGCGTGCGCACCGACCCCGACGACGCAGCCGACTTCGTCGCGAAGACGGGCGTCGACCTGCTCGCCGTCGCGGTGGGCTCGTCGCACGCGATGACCGAACGCAGCGCCGACCTCGACCTTGCGCTCATCGAGCGCATGGCCGCGACGGTGCCGGTGCCGCTCGTGCTCCACGGCTCCTCTGGCGTCTCGGATGCGGGCATGGTCGCGGCGATCCGCGCGGGCATGACGAAGATCAACGTCTCGACGCACCTCAACGTGCAGTTCACCGCGGCCGTGCGCGAGTACCTCGCCGCGAACCCCGGGGTCGTCGACCCGCGCAAGTATGTCGCAGCCGGCAACACGGTCGTGCGCGCCGAGGTCGAGCGTCTGCTCGGCCTCTACGCGGCGTAACCGCTCGGCGCGGGTGCCTTGTCGCGCCCGCGCCCGCAGCCTCCCACTAGAACAGCTCGTCGTACTCGGCCGAGAGTGCGGCGACGGCGCGGTCGAATGAGCCGCGCTGCATCACGGCGCCCTCGCGGCGCATCCCGTCGTCGGTCACGCGCAGCAACCGCTCGGGGTTCATGAAGCTCTCACGTCCGCTCGAGTCCCAATCGCCGGTGCCGACCGACAGGTAGCCGTTGTGCTCCTTGGTCGAGAGATAGCAGCCGAGCACCGAGGTCGCGTCGATGCGGGCGAGGATGAGCACCGGGCGGTCCTTGCCGCGGCCGTCGTTCTCGACGTAGGGCACCCAGGTCCACACGACCTCACCCGGGTCGGGCGTGCCATCGCGGTCGGGCGCGTAGCTCGTCTGGATGCCGCGCACCTCGTTCGCACGAATCTCGCGGGTGCGGCCCGGGCCGTACTGGCCGGCGGTCGCTTCATCGTCGCCGTGCTGCTCGTAACCGCGCGATGAGGTCGGCTTCGGCGACGTCTTCGGCGTGGCACCCGAGGACGTGGTGCGGCGCTTCGACTTCGCGGGCGACGACGTGCGCTCCTGTGTCGCGGTCGACGAGACCGCCTTCACGACGGTGTCGACGACCATGCGGCCGATGCGTCCCCAATTGATGTTCGCCACGGTGGTCCTTCGAGTTGAGCCGGTTTCTTGCGGCACCTACCCTACGGCGTCACCGTCGCCATCCTCGGCAACGTGCTCAAGCGCATCCTCAATCAGGTGCACGACGTGCGAATCCGCAACTTCGTAATACATCTCGCGCCCGTGCCGCACGGCCTTGACGAGTTCAGCCTCGCGGAGCATCCGCAGGTGCTGCGACACGAGCGGCTGCAACATGCCAGTCGCCTCGACGAGCGCCGATACTGTGGCGGGATCGCGCCCGATCTCGCGCATGAGCCGCAGCCGGGAGGTACTCCCGAGCACCTTGAAGAGCTGGGCTGCGCGTTCGACGGCAAGATCCGGATCCATCACCCAAGTATCGTCGCCCGCGAGGTGTCTGTCGAAACGCTACGGGCGGCCGCCGCCACCCTCGCCACCGCCGCCACCGGCGGTCGGCTCGGTCGTCGTGTCGACCCGCACGACGAGGGATGCGGTGTACCCGTCGGTCGCGTTACCCGCGACGGTGGCGAGCTGGAGCGCTCCCCCGTCTTCGCCGAATACGTTGTCACTGTCGAGCGTGATCTGCGCGAGGTTGTTCGCCGAGCCAGTGTAGGTGCTGCTCTCGTAGACGGAGTCGACCATCGACTGCGGCAGCGCCATCTGCGACGTCGCGATCGCGTTTGTCGAGTCGCTGATCTGCGAGACGTCGGGGTACACCTCGAAGTGGATGTGCGGCCAGCGACCCGTGTAGCAGCCGGGCACGACCGACTTGAACGTCACCTGGCCGTTCGCGTCGGCGACCTGCACGCCGCGCAGCCACGACTCGTCCTCGACACCGCTCGAGTAGAGCGAGTACTCGCCGAGGGCGTTGCAATGCCACGCGTAGACGGCGACGCCCTCAAAGGCGCGGTCGCCGTTCGCCATGTCGGTGATGCGTAACGTGAAGTTGAGGGGCACACCGTCGACGGGGTCGTCGGCGCCGATGCTCGAGCGAATGTCGCTGCGCACGATGCCCGACTCCTCGAGCACGTCGGGGCCGTTCGAGCCGTCGCCCGGGTACGGACCGGCCGTCTCGTCGGGAATCTCGCCCGCTGGCAGCGCCTCGGTGGCGGTCGCCGAGGCGGTGGCGGTTGCGCTCGCGGAGGCGCTCGAGGTAGCACTTTGCGTTGCGGTCGTGCCGGTCGAGCCGGCCGTGCAGGCGGCCAGGAAAGTTCCGACGGCGCCGACGCCGAGCACACCGAGCACACCTCGGCGCGTCAGCAGCGTCGTGATGTCGAAGGAGGCGCCCTGGTCAACGACCTCCTCGTCGGGGCGGTCGAGTTTGCGGCCCTGGTATTTCAGGCCCTCGGGTGTCTCTTCGGGATCGGGGAATCCGGTCATGGGGCATCCTCTCGTCGGTTGCGATGTCACCATCATTCGCGGACCGTTTCGCAACAGAGTAAGCACCGCCTATGCGTGAGCTATGCGCTGCATCCAGGCCCGTAGACTCCGAGACATGGCGAGCGAGATCAAGACGAAGCCGACCGACGTTGACCCACGCGAGTTCATCGCCGAACTCCCGACCGCGCGCCGGCGCGCGGAGGGCTCGCAGTTACTGGAGTTATTCGAGGCGGTCACGGGCCAACGCGCTGTCATGTGGGGCCCGTCGATGATCGGCTTCGGCGAGACCGACTACACGAACACGATGGGCACCAACTCATGGTTCAAGGTCGGCTTCAGCCCGCGCAAAGCGAAGCTCACGTTCTACGGTCTGCAGGGCTACACGCACCAGCCTGAGGCGCTCGAACGGCTCGGCAAGCACGCCCTCGGCGCCGGCTGCGTGTACGCGAACTCGCTGCAGGACCTCGACCTCGACGTGCTCCGCGAGCTCGTCGAACTCGGCTGGCGCGCGCAGGCCGACGGGGCTCCGAGCTAGGCCGTTTCACGCAGGAACGTCTCGAACGACCGCGGCGGAGTGCCGGTGATCGCCTCGACGTCGCCGCTCACTAAGGTCGCGTCGGGCGCGGCCGCCGCGAACGACGTGTAGACGACGTGGTTGACCCCGGCTTCGGCGGCGGCATTGATGAACGCGCGGTGTTGGTTAAGCCGATCGGCGCTCTCGGAGGCCGACACCATGAACAGTGTCTGCACCCCGTGGAGGGCGCGGATGGACGCCTCGCGGTCGGAATACGAGAACGGCTCGACGGCGGCGCAACGGCCACCGCGCATTCTCGGTGGGTCGCACTCATGAATGCGGACGCGCCCGGGCGAGTATTCGCTCGGGCGCGTCCGCAGCTATCTACGTCTCGCTAGCCGTTGAGCCCGGCTTGCTCGAGCCACTCGCTCGCGATGTCGGGGGTCGATGCCTGGTCTTCGGTGCTCTGCACGTTCATCGCGATGAGGTCGTCGGCGGTGAGTTTCGCGCTCACCTCGTTGATGACGTCGGCGGCCGCCGGGTCAAGCGCGTCGCTCGCGACCGGCACGACCTGCGAGGCGAGGAACAGCGACTCGGGGTCATCAAGTACGACGAGGCTGTCGGTCTCGATGCGCGGGTCGGCCGTGAACACATTCGCCACGTTGACAGTGCCAGCGAGCAGGTCTTCGACCGTCGTGTCGCCGGTCGCCGAGAACTCAACGTCAACACCGTAGGTGTCAGCGAGGCCCTTCGGCCCGTACGGGCGGTCGGCCAATTCGGGCGGGCCGCCGAGCGTCAGCTGCTCCTCGACGCCCGCGAGATCGGCGATCGACTCGAGCTCGTACTCCTGCGCGAACTCCTGCGTCACGGTGTAGGAATCTTGGTCGGATGCTTCGGCTTGGTCGAGCACCTGCAGGCCGTCGGGCAGCGCGGCCTCGAGCGCGGCGTAGACCTCCTCGCTCTCGCGGGCGGTCGCCTCGGGGTCGAGGTACTGCAGCAGGTTGCCGGTGTACTCAGGGAAGAGCGTGATATTGCCCTTCTCGATCTCGGGCATGTACGCGTCGCGCTGGCCCGAGTTGAAGCTGCGGTCGACCGTGAAGCCGTTCGCCTCAAGCGCCTGCGCGTAGATCTCGGCAACGATCTCGTTCGAGTAGTAGCTCTGCGAGCCAACGACGATGGTGTCGCCCGCGGCGGCCGTGCCGCTCTCAGCGGGCGTGTCGAGCGGATCGCCCGAGGCGCATCCGGCGAGTGCTACCGCCACGGCGAACGCCGCGGCTGCCCCGATTCCTGCGCGAATTTGGCGATGCTGCATGAGTGTTCCTCTCATCGGTGAGCCTGTCCGCCAACCCTAGCGTGGGCGTGTGACACGGCCACGGTCATCAACGCGCCGCGGCAAGTTGTATTCCGCGCGGTACGGAGGCGCGCTGCGCAAGTGCAAGGAGCAGGTCGAGCGCGAGGGCGAGGGCCACGACGAGGAGCGCGCCACCGAGCACCTCGTCGTAGCGGCGCAGGCTCAGCCCCGTGATGATCGGTAGGCCGAGGCCCCCGAGATTCAGGTAGGCGGCGATCGTCACGGTCGCGACCACCTGGAGCACGGCCGTGCGCAGCCCACCAAGCAGCAGTGGCAGCCCCAGTGGCACTTCGACGCGCCAGAACAGCTGCCAGTCGGTCATGCCGACGCTGCGCGCTGCATCGATGACGCGGCGATCGATCGCCTCAATGCCCGAATAGGCGCCGGCGAGCAACGACGGAATCGCGAGAATCACGAAGGTGATGAGCGCCGCCTCGGGTCGGCGCGTCACGCCGAGCAGCAACACGAGCAGCACGAGCAGACCGAACGACGGAATCGCGCGCGCCGCGCCCGTCACGGCAACAGCGAACTCGCGACCCCGACCGGTGTGGCCGATCCACCACCCGAGGGGCACAGCAAGCGCGACCGCGACGAGCACCGCGACGAAGGTGGTGAGCAGGTGCTCGCCGAGCAAGCCGAGGAGGGTCGCGTCGCCGCTCCACTGGCCGGGGCCGAAGATCCATGCGACGGCGTCGAGCAGAAAACTCATGCCAGGCTCCGCTCGACCTTGATGCGACGGGTCGCGCCGTGCAGCCACGGCGTGAGCGCGCGCCCGAGTAGCACGAGGGCAAGGTCGATCACGAGCGCAATGATCACGACGGCGAGCACGCCGGCGAACACCTCAGCGATGATGCGCCGCTGCAGGCCGTTCGTGAACAGGTAGCCGAGGTTTTCGACGCCGACGAGAATACCGACCGTCGCGAGCGCGACGGTGCTCACCGCCGTCACGCGCAGGCCGGCAAGCAGCACGGGCACCGCGAGGCGCAGGTCGACGGCGAAGAAGCGGCGCACTCCCCCGTACCCAAGCGCATCCGCGGCCTGTCGCACATCGCTGTCGACCGAATCGAGCGCATCCACGACCGAGCGCACGAGGATCGCGAGCGCGTAGAGCGTCAGCGCGACAACGAGGTTCACCTCGCTTGCCGCGGGGTAGCCGGCGATGACTGGCAGAATCACGAGCAGGGCGAGCGACGGCACGGTGTAGAGCAGGCCGCTTACGCCGGTGAGCAGGCCGCGAAGCGGCCGGTAGCGCCAAGCGGCCCAGCCGATCGGCAGCGAGAACACGAGTCCGAGCACGAGCGCAATGAGGCTCTGGCGCGCGTGCACCAGCGTGAGCTGCCAGATGAGCTCGAGGTTGTTCGCGACCCAGTTCACGTCACTCCTCGCGCAGCACGCCCTGGGTGCGCCCCTGCGCATCCACCACTACGGTGCCGTTCGGCGTCTGCTTGAGCTGCAGCGCGCGCTTGCCGCGGTCGGCGCCGATCATGGCGGCGACGAAGTCGTTCGCGGGGGCTTCGATGATCTCGCTCGGGCTGCCGACCTGCAGCTGTTGCGCGCCGGCCTGCAGCATCACGACCTGATCGCCCAGCAGAAATGCCTCGTCGATGTCGTGAGTGACGAACACGACGGTCTTGTCGAGCTCGCGCTGAAGGCGGATGAGCTCCTGCTGCAGCTCGGCGCGCACGACCGGGTCGACCGCACCGAAGGGTTCGTCCATGAGCAGGATGTTTGGGTCGGCCGCGAGCCCACGGGCCACTCCGACGCGCTGCTGCTGGCCTCCCGAAAGCTGGCTCGGGTACCGGTCGGCGAGTTCGGGTCCGAGGCCGACCGTGTCCATGAGCTCGAGTGCCCGGCTCCGCGCCGCCCGCCGGGTCGCGCCCTCGAGTCGCGGTACGGTCGCGATGTTGTCGGCCACCGTGAAGTGCGGCATGAGCCCGGAGTTCTGCATGACATAGCCGATGCTGCGGCGTAGCTTCACCGGGTCGAGCTTCGACACCGGCGTGCCGTCGATCTCGATTTCCCCGGACGTCGGCTCGACCATCCGGTTGATCATGCGCAGCAGCGTCGTCTTGCCGCAGCCAGACGATCCAACGAACACGCATGTCGTTCGCGAGTCGATCGTCAGGCTGAAGTCGTCGACCGCCGGCGCCTGCGCGTCATAGCGCTTCGTGACATGGCGAAACTCGATCATGAGCGTTCGTCCCCCTCGGCGCGCATCGCTCGGCCACGCCTGGCTCGGTGTGATGGCCAAGCGTAGCCGACGCGATGCTGCGGGTTTCCGTTAGCGGTGAGCGCGTCGGTAAGGCCCGGGCACGAGCCCGGCATCGAAACGCAGCGCCTCCTGGGCCTGGATGGGCAGGCGCGGGTTGCGCAGCAGCTCGCGCCCGATGAGCACGACGTCAGCCTGGCCAGTGACGAGCACGTGCTCGGCCTGCAACGGGTCGTTGATCAGGCCGACGGCCCCGGTCGGGATGCCCGCCTCGGCGCGCACGCGGCTCGCGAACGGCGTCTGGTAGCCGGGGCCGACGGGGATCTCGGCGAGCACGTTGCCGCCGGTCGACACGTCAATGAAATCGACTCCGTGCTCCTTAAGCCAGCTTGAGAGCTGCACCGTCTCGTCGATGGTGACGCCGCCCTCGGTCCAGTCCGTGGCCGAGAGGCGCACGAACAGTGGCACGGTGTCGGCGATCTCGGCGCGCACGGCGTCGACGATTTCGAGCAGTAGGCGCGCTCGGTTCTCGAGCGAACCGCCGTACTCGTCGGTGCGCTGGTTGCTCAGCGGTGAAATGAACGAGTGGAGCAGGTAGCCGTGGGCGGCGTGGAGTTCGAGGAAGTCGAAGCCAGCGTCGAGCGCACGGTTGGCTGCGGCGACGAACGCGGCCTTCACCTCGGTCAGGCCGGCTTCGTCGAGCGCCTCCGGGGTGTCGAGCCCGTCGAAAGCGATCGTCGAGGGGGCGACGGTCACCCAAGCACCGTCCTCCGCCGAGAGCGAGCCGCTCTTGCCCTCGGCGTCGTACTCGCCGTAGGTGCTCGCCTTGCGCCCGGCGTGGGCGAGCTGGATGCCGATCTTGGCCCCCTGCGAGTGCACGAAGTCCACGATTGGGGTGAAGGCGTCGCGCTGTTCGTCGTTCCACAGGCCGAGGTCGCGAGGCGAGATGCGCCCCTCGGGCACGACACCCGTCGCCTCGACGATGATTGCGCCGGCGCCGCCGATCGCGAACTGCCCGAGGTGCACGAGATGCCACGGGGTCGGCACGCCGTCGTGCTGTTCAACGACGTACTGACACATCGGCGGCGCCCAGATGCGGTTGCGGAAGGTCACGCCGCGCAGCGTGAGCGGCTCGAACAACTTGTGGGTCATCGTGCTCCTGAATGTCGAGGATTGCTTCGGCGCGCCCGGGCGCCTTGACGTGAAATGCCACGCCCCGAAGCCAACGGCTGTCGCTTGGTTTTATTCCGCCGGCGGTCAGTCGACGCGCAACGCCCCGCCCTATCCTGAACTCCATCGCCACCAAAGGAGCTGCACGTGAGCTTTCGCGCCATCGTCATTGAACAGACCACCGACCGAGGTCGCATCACCGAACACGCCGCCAAGCTGCGCGAGCTCGACGATGACTTCCTCACTGCTTCGGGCGGTGAGCGGCCGATCGATATCGAGGTCGAGTACTCCGACATCAATTACAAGGACGGCATGGCGATAGCCGGCCGCCCCGGCATCGTCAAGGCGTCCCCACTCATCCCCGGCATCGACCTCGTCGGCCGGGTCGTCTCGTCGGCGGATCTCGCGTTCCAGCCGGGCGACGAGGTGATCCTCACCGGCGACGGCATCGGCGAAACGAAGCATGGCGGGCTCAGCGAACGGGCCCGCGTGAACGGCGACGCGCTTGTGCGCCGCCCCCAGTCCCTCAGCGCGAAGCGCGCGGCCGCGATCGGAACTGCTGGCTTCACCGCGATGCTCTCGGTCCTCGCACTCGAACGCGCGGGCGTCACACGCGATTCGGGGCCGGTCGCGGTCACCGGCGCCTCGGGCGGCGTCGGTTCGGTCGCCGTCGCGATTCTCGCGAAGCTCGGCTACGAAGTGGCGGCGATCACCGGCCGCGCCCAGGTGCAGGGCGACTTCCTTGCATCCCTCGGCGCCGCGGAGGTGCTCGACCGGGCCGAGTTCATCGAGGCCGGCGCGCCACTGCAGCAGCGCCGCTGGGCCGGCGCAGTCGACTGCGTCGGCTCGACCGTGCTCGCAAACCTGCTCTCGCAGACTTTCGACAACGGCACCGTCACCGCCTGTGGCCTTGCCGCGGGCACCGATCTTCCGACGACCGTGTTGCCGTTCATCCTGCGCGGCGTTTCGCTGGCGGGCATCAACTCGGTCACCGCGTCGCGCACCCTCCGGCAACAGGCGTGGGACCGCCTCGCGAGCGACCTGCCGTTCGAGCTGCTCGACTCGCTCACCGAGGAGACGACGCTCGAGGGTGCCTTCGACATCGCCGACGAAATCCTCGCCGGGCGGGTGCGAGGCCGTACCGTCGTGAAACTCGCCTAACCAAGGGACTACGCCTACATCGCTGGCTCGTCGACGGCCGCCTCGGGACGCCGAGCGAGCAGCCCGAGCACGGCCATCATGAGCGGCGTCGACTGCAGGCTGCGCCGCGACACCGTGTAGACCGTGCGCGACTCGGCCGGCCCGAGGTCGACGAACCGCGTGCGGCTGAGTAGGCGCGACGGGATGAGCGCGGGGAGGAACCCCACCGCGACGCCCTCGCGAGCGAGGTTTTGGTGAACGAGCATGTCGGAGCTCTCGAAACGGATGCGCGGCTCGAAGCCCGCGCGGCGGCACAGCGACATCGCCCAGTCGCGCGTCGGTGTGCCGGGCAGTTCCATGACCCAGTCAAGATCGGCGACGTCGCGCGGCCCCGCAACGTCACGCTCAAGCCCCTCGGGCACGACGAGCAGCATGCGGTCATCGAACAGCACCGTCTCGACGATGTCGTCACGCCGCGGGAACGACTGTCCCGAGTAGCGCTCGACGATCGCGAGGTCGAACTCGCGTGACACGACTCGATCGCGCGACACGTCGGCATCGGCCTGCACGACGCTGACGTCGGCCAGGGGATGCTGCTCCCGCAGCTCGCGCACGAGCTCGGGCACCATCGTCAGGCACGCGCTCTGAAACGCCGCGAGCGAGAGCGTGCCGCGCACCTCATCCTGCGAGGTCGTCACCGCCGAGTGCGCGCCCTCCCACTCGCGCAGCACGCGGCGCGCGTGGCCGAGCAGCACCTGCCCCTGCGCCGTGAGCCGCACCCGGCGGCCGTCGGGCTCGAGCAGCGCGGCGTCAAAGTCGCGTTCGAGCTGCGCGAGCTGCTGCGACACCGCCGAGGTGCTGTACGAAAGCAGCTTCGCGACGGCCGAAACCGTACCGAGCCGGTCGAGCTCGAGCAGCATCCGCAACCGCTTCATCTCACTCACGCGGCACCCTCAATTGATTGTGAAGTAAAACAAGACATTTTCTTGCAAGTATTGCAGCTTTTGCTTATAGGTGGTCCGTCCTAGCGTAGTGGATGTGAACGATCTCGTGATGCCCACCACCGGCGCAATCCAGGTGCTCCCCGAGCGCCCGAACGCCGACGTCGCCGCCCAGCCGGCCGCGACGTCGCCCGCGCGCACCGCGACCGCCCGCGGCATCCTCACCTCGGTCCTCGCCTCGGTCGCGTTCGCCGCGCTCTTCGGCATCCCGAGCATGCTTGACGGCCTCGACGCCTCGGCCGTCTTCGGCTGGCGCATCGTCGCCGCGCTGCCGTTCCTGGCGGTCATCCTCACCCTGCTGCGTCAGTGGCCCGAACTGCGGCGCATCCTCGGCCGCATCCGTCGCCGCCCAACCCTCGCGCTCGTGCTCGTTGCCGACGGCCTGCTCTTCGGCATGCAGACCTGGCTGTTCGCGTGGGGCCCCATGAGCGGCAACGCGCTCGCCGTGTCGATGGGCTACTTCCTGCTGCCACTCATGCTCGTCGCGCTCGGCGTCGTGCTCTACCGCGAGCGCCTCAGCGGCTTCGGCATCGCAGCCGTCAGCCTCGCCGTCATCGGCGTCATCGTCGCGCTCGCGACCGGCGCGAGCATCTCGTGGGCCACCTTCGCGGTCACGTTCGGCTACCCGGCCTACTTCGTGCTCCGTCGCCGCTTCAACCTCGACTCGCCCGCCGCCCTCGCGCTCGAGATGACGACGCTGCTGCCGATCGTGGCGGTCTTCGTGCTGCAGCCGCACTCGCTTGCCTTCGTGGCCGCGACGCCGATGAACTGGGCCGCGATCGCCCTGCTCGGCGTGCTCACGGCAATCGGCTTTGCGACCTACTCGCTCGCACAGCGGGCGCTGCCGATGAGCCTGTTCGGCATGCTGAGCTACCTCGAGCCGACACTGTTGGTCGTCGTCTCGGTCGTGCTGCTCGGCGAATGGCTCACGTTCGCCGACGCGCTCACCTACGGCGCGATCGCGCTCGCGATCCTGCTGCTCTGTCTCGATGGTCTGCCGAAGTCGGGTCGACGCGAGGTCGGGCGCCGGCGCCGGCCTCGCGCGCGGGTTACTGGGCGCCCGAGGTTCCGGACGCCTCGTCCCACGACTCAACGTGATGACGCCACTGCATCCGCACGGTAACGGTCTCGGCGGCCACGTCGACGACGGTGAGGCCGGCGTGCCGCAGCGCGGCCGCGACCTCGTCGGTGATGCCCGCGTCGGCACCCGTGACGCTGAGTAGCGTGTCGCTCGGCTCGTCAGCGTCGAGGTCCTCCCACGCGTTGACCCACAGCACGACGGTGCCGCGCTGACCCGGACGCGCGGGCACCGACGCGTGGTCGGTGAAGACGCCCGCGTCGATGTCTTCGTCTTCGAGTTCGTCGAGCGCGTCGAAGAAGCGGTCGGTGTCGGTGTGGTCGTCGACCCAGGCACCAGCCTCTTCGGCCGCGGCCTGCCAGATCACGCGCACGAGCTCGAGCGTCAGCGCATCCTCATCGGCCTCGAGCGCCGAGACCAGCTCCTCCGGCAGCTCGTCGTCGTCCTCGTCCAAGAGGTACTCGGTGAGCAGCTCCTGCGCGTCCTCGGGGTCGAGCAGGTCTCCGGTGAGGATGCGGTCGTAGAGATCCGCGAGAAACCAATAGTGTTCGGCGTCCTCGCCGAGCGGTGCAATCGCGGGCGCGGAGTCGCGCAAGTTCTGCTCAAGTGACATGCGTGCGAGGCTACGCAGGCTCGGTGGCGCAGAGTCGACGCGGGGGTTACCGAACGGCATCGAACCGCCGAGCGTTCACCGGAAGGTCAGCTCGGCGTCACCGAAAGGGGCCCGTTCGGTCGAAGAGCCGCCGTACGGTCGCGCAGGTGCCAGCGGCCGACGTCGGTCGGCGAGGCACGGCTCCCTCCCTAGCAGAATAGGAACCATCGTGAAACGACGTCCCTTCGTTGCGGCCTCGGCGGCCGCCCTCGTCGCCATGTTCGGCCTCACCGCGTGCAGCGGCGGCGACTCCGCCGGCACCGCCGCAAACGGCGTTGATGCCGCGGCCGCCACGAGCGCCGAGGACTTCGGCAGCTTCGACGAACTCGTCGCCGCGGCCCAGGCCGAGGGCGAACTCAACGTCATCGCGCTGCCCGAGACCTGGGCGAACTACGGCGCGATCATCCAGGGGTTCGAAGACAAGTACGGCATCACCGTGAACTCGACGTCGCCCGACGTGTCGAGCGCCGAAGAGATCCAGGCCGCCGACAACCTCAAGGGCCAGGACACCGCCCCCGATGTGTTCGACCTCGGCACCGCGGTTGCGCTCGAGAGCACCGATTACTTCGCCCCGTACCAGGTGCAGACCTGGGACGACATCCCGGCCGAGAACAAGGAAGAGACCGGCCTGTGGGTGAACAACTACACCGGTGTCATGTCGATCGGCTACGACTCAGACCAGTTCTCGGCGCCTACCTCGCTCGATGACCTGCTCGGCTCGGAGTACGCCGGCTCGGTCGCGCTCAACGGCAACCCGACCGAGGCTGGCGCGGCGTTCGCGGGCGTCGGCATGGCGACCGTGCAGCAGGGCGGCTCGCTCGACGACTTCCAGACCGGCGTCGACTTTTTCCAGGAGCTCAACGACGCGGGCAACTTCCTCACTGTCGACCCGACCCCCGCGACCATCGCGCAGGGCGAGACCCCGGTCGTGATCGACTGGTCGTTCAACAACATCGGCCAGCAGGCCGAGACCCCGAGCTGGGAGAACGCGGTGCTCCCCGGCACCGCCTACGTCTCGTACTACAACGAGGCGATCAACGTGGATGCTCCGCACCCGGCCGCCGCGCGCCTCTGGATGGAGTGGATCTTCTCGGACGAGGTGCAGAACCTCTACCTCGAGGCCGGCGCCTTCCCCGTGCGCCTCGCCGCCATGGATGAAGCCGGAACCGTCGACGCCGACGCGCTCGAAGCCGCCGGTGGTCTGCCCGAGGAGCAGGTGACCGCGACGACCGAGGAGACCGAGGCCGCCAACGAGCTGCTCTCGACCGAATGGCCGAAGGTCATTAGCTAGCGCTCCCCCTGCCACGAAGCCGCAGCGTGCCCGATATTCGGCACCCTGCGGCTTCGTCGCCTCCCGCGCGTCCCCGCGCGACGCTCTTCCCCATCCGCTTTCGACCGTCAGAGGTGATGCCATGAAGTGGCTCGGACTCACCCCGTTCGCGCTCTACGTGCTCGTGTTTCTCGCCGTGCCCACGGTGCTCGCGATTGCCACCGGTTTCGTCGACGCCGACGGTACTTTCACCCTCGAGAACCTCGCACACCTCGGCGACCCCGTCGTGCTCGGCTCGTTCTGGAGTTCCATCTGGGTGAGCGGCCTCACCGCGATCATCGGCGCGGTGCTCGGCGCCCTGCTCTGCGTCGCCCTGGCTGGCTCGAAGCCGGGCGGCGTGCTGCGCCGCGTTATCGACGCCGCGTCGAGCGTGCTCGCGCAGTTCGGCGGTGTCATGCTCGCCTTCGCATTCATCGCGACCATCGGCATCCAGGGCCTCGTGACCGTGCTGCTGCGCGACGCCCTCGGCATCGACATGTACGCCGACGGTGTCTGGCTCTACCAGCTGCCCGGGCTGATCCTCCCCTACCTCTACTTCCAGGTGCCGCTCATGGTCATCGTCTTCCTGCCCGCCATGGAGGGGCTGCGCCGAGAGTGGGCCGAGGCGGCCGCGACGCTCGGCGGCTCGTCGTTCACCTACTGGCGGCGCATCGCCGGCCCGGTCCTCGCGCCGTCGTTCCTCGGCTCGCTGCTGCTGCTGTTCGCGAACGCGTTCTCGTCGTACGCGACCGCGGCGGCGCTCATCAGCCAGGGTGCGCAGATCGTGCCGCTGCAGATTCGCGGCGCCCTCATCGCCGAGACGGGGGCCTCGCGCGCCAACACCGCCGGCGCCCTCGCGCTCGGCATGATCGTCGTCATGGTCGTCGTCATGGCCGCCTACTCGCTGCTGCAGCGCCGAGCCGCGAGGTGGCAGCGATGAGCCGCGATACGAAGCGTCGACAGCCCGCCGCGACCGTCTCCGGGCGGGCCCCTGCCTGGCTGCGCATCACGATCCTCGTCGTCATCTGCGGCCTGTTTCTTATTCCGCTGCTCGCGATGCTCGAGTTCACACTGCGCGGCGACGCGGGCTATAGCTTCGAACACTGGCAGGCGTTAGTCGACCCCGAGAACGCGCGCTCATACCGCAACCTTTGGAAGGGCGTGACGAATTCGCTGCTGCTCGCGCTCATCACGATCCTCATCGTGTGGGTGCTGTTCCTGCCGACCATCGTGCTCGTGCACCTGCGGTTCCCGCGGCTCGCGCGCGCCTTCGAGTTCCTCACGATCATGCCCATCGCGATCCCCGCGATCGTGCTCGTCGTCGGCCTCGCCCCGCTCTACCGCGTCATCGTGCAGGTGCTTGGCGGCGAGATCTGGACGCTCGCGCTCGCCTACGGCGTGCTCGTGCTGCCGTTCGCCTACCGCGCCATCGTCGCCGAGTTGCAGGGCATGGATGCGCGCACGCTCACCGAGGCCGCGCGCACGCTCGGGGCGAGCTGGTTCACGGTGCTCTGGCGCATCATCGTGCCGGGCATTCGCCGCGGCCTCACGAGCGCGACGCTCATCACGGCCGCGGTCGTGCTCGGCGAGTTCACGGTCTCGTCGCTGCTCAACCGCGTGACGCTGCAGGTCGCCCTGCTCGACGTCTCGCGCAGCGACCCCTGGGCCGCCGTGATCACCTCGCTGTGCTCGCTCATCGTCGTATTTGTTCTACTGTTCGTATTCGCCTCGATTCGTCCTCGGGGCGAGCGCCGGCGCAAGCAGAAGGAGGTCGCCGCAAATGGCTGACATCGCCACCACCGTGCGCGCCGAGCGCGGCACGCCAATCGTCTTTGACGGCGTGACGAAGGCGTACGGCGACACCACCGTGCTGCACGGCATCGACCTCGATGTGCGCCCCGGCGAGTTTGTGGCACTGCTCGGTCCGTCTGGCTGCGGCAAGACGACGATGCTGCGCTGCCTCGCAGGCCTCGAGCAGGTTTCGGGCGGGCGCATCCTCGTCGGCGACGACGACGTCGCGCCCGTTCCGGTGAACCACCGCGACATGTCGGTCGTGTTCCAGGCGTACTCGCTGTTCCCCCACATGACCGTGGCACAGAACGTGAGCTTCGGGCTCGAGATGCGCCGGGTCGGCAAGGCCGAGCGCGCCCGTCGCGTCGACGAGGCGCTCGAGCTCGTCGGCCTCGCGGCGACGAAGGAGCGCTTCGCCCACCAGCTCTCGGGCGGCCAGCAGCAGCGAGTCGCGCTCGCCCGCGCCCTGGTCACCCGGCCGCGCGCCTTGTTGCTGGACGAACCGCTCTCGGCGCTCGACGCGAAGGTGCGCGTGCGCCTGCGCGACGAGATTAAGGCGATCCAGACCGAGCTCGGCATTACGACGATTTTCGTGACGCACGATCAGGAGGAGGCGCTCGCCGTCGCTGACCGAATCGCGGTCATGCGCGCCGGCGTGATCGAGCAGCTCGGCACGCCCGAGGAGCTCTACCGCCGCCCGGCGACCCCGTTCGTCGCGAGCTTCGTCGGCGACTCGAACCGAATTCTCGGCACCTATCTCGGCGGCGAGGTGCGCTTGCCGGGGACTTCGCTCGACGTGCTGCCAGGCTCGGATGCGCAGGAGGGCGACGCCGTGACGGCGTTCGTTCGCCCCGAGCAACTGCGGCTCGACGCGTCCGACGCCGAGCACGGCGTGCCGGTCACCGTCGTGTCGAGCGGATTCTTCGGCGCGCACCGCCGCACCGTCGTGCGCCTCGACGGCGGCGAACTCGTGACGGTGCAGCACGGCCCGGCGCAACAGTTCGTCGACGACGACCGCGCGAAGCTGAACTACCTCGGCGACGCGGTCGCCGTGGAGGCCGCGTGATGGATCGCACAGAGTGGTTGCCGCGGGCGCTCGCCGACATCGGCGAGGATGCCGCGGTCGGCCGGTTTACGCAGTGGGGCCGCTCGACGGTCATCGACGAGAACACGGGCGGACCAGTGCTCGACCGTAAGCTGTTCGACCGCCTGCACGACGCCGCAGGCATCGAGGCGACGTACCCCGTCGGCAACGCCGGACTGCTCCACGTTTACGGCTACTGGTTCTCTGACGAGCCCACGCCGTATGGCTACAAGCGCGACCGCTGGCTCGACGGCCACCTCGCGCTGGCCCTCGGCCTGCCCGCCGAGGCGTTCCACCTCGACGGCCCGGGCACGCTGCTTGAGCGCGTGACCGCGGCCATCCGCCCCTCGCTGCTCGCTCCCCCGGCAGATGCACGAGGCACCGCCGACGTCCGGCTCGGCTCCGCGACGGCCCGCGTCGTGCTCCTCGGCGCGGACGAAGCGTCCAACACCGCCCTCATCTACGGCATCGATGGGGGCGACGGTTTTCGCCTCATCAGCGCTTTTCCTCTCACCGGGGACTCGCGCTCGGTGCTCGCCGACTTCGTGGAACATCCGCGATATCGCTGGAACGCGGACGATTCGTCCAAAACGTCACCCGCTGTTCACCTAGATGTAGACCTTTAGTCCACAACACGGCGCACTCTTGGACGCAACGTCCACAACCGAGGAGCGCCCGTGACCGCAACCATCATCTTCGACTTCGACGGCACCGTTGCCGTCGGCGACGGCCCCGTGTGGGCCTACGCCCGCGTGGCCGCGGAGTCGGCGAGTGCGGCGTACCTCGAGCGGGTCGCGACCGACCTCGCCGACTACAACGCGGGCGGCTCGGCGTATCGCGATGGCTACGACGTCGTCGGTTCGCTCGCCCGCGCCGACGGGGTCGACGAGGCCACCCTGAGCCGCGCCTACCAGCACAGCCGCACCCAGCTCGGCACCGACGAGGCACCCGTCGCCCCGGCCACGGGCCTCGCCGAGCTCGTCGCTCGACTCGATCCGAGCATCCGCCTCGTGCTCGCGACGAACGCACCCGCCGATGGCATTGACCGCGCCCTCGAGACCTGGGGCCTCGCCGAATCGTTCGCCGAGCGCCACTTCACCGTGGGCAAGCCCGCCGGGCTCGAGCCGATCATCCGCGCCGCCCTCGAGGCTGGCCCGGTGCTGTCGATCGGCGACATCTTCGAGTTTGACCTCGCCCCGGCCGCCGCGCTCGGCGCCACCACCGCTCTTGTCGGCGCGACCGCCGCGAGCTCGACCGAACAGCCCACGCTGCGCGGCCGCACGCTCGCCGAACTCGTGCCCGACATTCTCGCCTGGTCCGCAACCGCGGCCAGCTCTCCCGCGTCACCCCACCCCACTACCAGCATCGAAAGGTAACTCCGAGCATGCGCAAGTCCCTTGCCGCCACCAGCCTCCTCGCCGTGGCCGCCCTCACCCTCACCGGCTGTGCCGCCGGCGACTCCGACGCGTCGGCCACCTCCGGCTCGAGCGAATGGCCCGAGTCGATCACCATCTCGCTCGTGCCCTCGACCGAGGGTGAAGACCTCGCCGAGGCGCTCGACCCGCTCACCACCTACCTCTCGGACCAGCTCGGCATCGAGGTGAACGGCGTCGTTGCCACCGACTACGCCGCCACGGTGGAGGCGCTCGGCGCCGACCAGGCCCAGGTCGTCATCACCGACGCCGGCTCGCTCTACAACGCGATCAACCAGTACGACGCGAAGCTCATCCTGCGCGACGTGCGCTTCGGCGCCACCTCGTACTCGTCGGTCGCCTACACGAACAACCCCGACAAGTACTGCGACGACGAGCCTGTCATGGCGACCTACGCCGCCAGCGACGTCGAGATGTCGTACTGCAACGGCATTGAAGAAGCGGGCGCCAACGCGACCGGGCAGGGCCCCCTCGGCCTCGACGCGCTGAAGAAGATTGACGACGGCACGAAGGTCGCCCTCCAGGCCGCCACCTCGCCCGCCGGCTACCAGTACCCGATCGTCGCGATGCAGGACGCGGGCATCGACACCGACAACGGCATCCAGCAGGTGCCCGTTGAGGGCAACAACAACGCGGTGCTCTCGGTCTACAACGACGACGCCGAGGTGAGCTTCGGCTTCTGGGACGCCCGCTCGACCGTGCTCGAGGAGGCCCCGGACGTTTCGGAGAAGGTCGTCGCCTTCGGCTACACCGAGCAGATCCCGAACGGCGGCGTCGCCGTCTCGCAGTCGCTGCCCGACGACCTCGTCGAGCAGCTCACCACCGCGATGGACGAGTACGCCGACTCCTCGGATGAGGCTGCCGACGTCATGTTCAACCTCGTGGGCCTGTCGGACTGGACCGCTGACACGCAGCAGGAGCAGATCGACCGCTACGGCGAGATCCTCGCCAAGTTCCAGAACTAATCACCAACTCCCCTAGGGCACATCCGCATGCACACTGATGCAGGCCGCGTGGAGGCCGGGCTCGCCCCGGCCTCCACGTCGTGGCACGTAGAACTCGACCAGGTCTCGGTGACCTACCCGAACGGCACCCGCGCGCTGCGCGACGTGTCGCTGCGCGTGGAACCGGGCGAAATGGTGTCGATCGTCGGTCTCTCGGGCTCGGGCAAGTCGACGCTGATCCGCACGATCAACGGGCTCGTCGAGGCGAGCTCGGGCACCGTCACCGTCGGCCCGCACACCGTGACGGGCCTGCGTGGCCGCGCCCTGCGCGAGGTGCGCGGCCACGTCGGCATGATCTTCCAGGGCTTCAACCTCGCCGAACGCACCGATGTGTTCCACAACGTGCTCGTCGGCCGCTTCGCGCACTCACCCGCCTGGCGCACGCTGCTCGGCCTCCCCTCGGCCGAGGACCGCGAGCTCGCGCTGCGCGCGCTCGACTCGGTCGGGATGCTCGAGAAGGTCTGGGCGCGCGGCGGCGCGCTCTCGGGCGGGCAGAAGCAGCGCGTCGCGATCGCGCGCGCCCTGACGCAGGAGCCGAGCGTCATGCTCGCCGACGAGCCGGTCGCGAGCCTCGACCCGCCCACGGCCCACGCCGTCATGGGCGACCTGCGCCGCATCAACCGCGAGCGCGGCCTCACGGTGCTCGTGAACATCCACCTCATGGACCTCGCCCGCCAGTACACGACGAGGATGATCGGGCTGCGCGCCGGCGAGATCGTCTACGACGGGCCCGCTGGCGCCGCGACTGACGCCGACTTCGAGCAGATCTACGGACGCCCGATTCAGGCGCGCGACGTGATGGGCCGGGCGGAATGAGCGTCGACACCTCGCTGCGGACCGACAAGGGCGGCGCGGGCGAGCTGCGACTGCCGCCGCGCCCCCGCAACCGAGTGCGCACCGCGCTCATCCTGCTCGCTATCGCCGCGATGACGATTGCCACGTGCATCCCCGCCATCGGCGGCGTCGAGCTCGACCTCGGCGCCATCGTGCGCAACTGGCGCAACGGCGCCGACAAGCTCGTGCAGCTGCTGCAGCCGAACTTCGAGTTCCTGCCTCGCACCATTCAGCCGATGCTCGAGACGCTGCAGATGGCGATCGTCGGCGCGTTCGTCGCGGCGATCGTGTCGGTGCCGCTCACGCTCTGGGCCGCGAAGCCGACGAACCCGAACTCGTTCGGCCGCGGCGTCGTGCGCACCATCATCAACGTCGTGCGCTCGGTGCCCGACCTCGTCTACGCAACCGTGCTCGTCGCGATGGTCGGCGTCGGCGCGCTGCCCGGCCTGCTCACGCTGTTCCTGTTTGACCTCGGCATCGTCGTGAAGCTCGTGTCGGAGGCGATCGATTCGGCCGACCACGGCTACATGGAGGCCGGCCGCGCCGCCGGCGGCAGCCAGTTGCAGATCAACCGCGTCACGGCGCTGCCCCAGACCTGGCCGCTGTTCGCAAACCAGTGGCTCTACACGCTCGAGCTCAACGTGCGCATCTCGGCGATCCTCGGCATCGTCGGCGCCGGCGGCATCGGTCGCCTGCTCGACGAGCGTCGCGGCTTCTACGCGTACGAGGACGTCTCGGTGATCATCCTCGAAATTCTTGTTGTCGTCGTGCTCATCGAGCTCTGCTCGAACGCGCTGCGAAGGAGGCTCACATGACCGCGCTCGCGCTTCCCCAGCGCCCGCCGCGCCGCTGGTCGACGGTGTTCGCCGTCGTCGCGGGCCTCATCATCCTCGCCTCGGCCGCGGGCCTCCAGATTCAGTGGAGCGATCTGCCCGAGATTCCCGCGAGCGTGGCGAATTACCTGCAGCTCATGTTCTCCTCGCCGAACTGGGAGAAGCTGCCGCGCGCCCTCACCGAGATGTGGCGGTCGATCTCGATGGCGTGGCTGGGCGCGATCCTCTGCGTCGTCGTGTCGGTGCCGCTCGGCATGCTCGCCGCGCGCGGCGTCGGCCCCGCATGGCTGCGCACCCTGCTGCGGGCGATCTTCGCGGTGATCCGCGCCGTGCCCGAGGTGATCATCGCGATCATCCTGCTCACGGTCACCGGTCTCACGCCGTTCACCGGCGCGCTCGCCCTCGGCATCGCGGGTATTGGCACGCAGGGCAAATGGGTGTACGAGACGATCGAGTCGGCGCAGGAGGGCGCATCCGAGGCAGTGCGCGCCGCCGGTGGCTCGACCGCCGAGGTGACCCGCTGGGCACTCTGGCCCGCCGTCGCCCCCGCGCTCATGTCGTTCGCGCTCTACCGCTTCGAGATCAACATCCGCACCTCGGCCGTGCTCGGCCTCGTCGGCGCGGGCGGCATCGGCAGTATGCTCTCGAACTACACGAACTATCGGCAGTGGGACACGGTTGGCATGCTGCTCATTGTCGTGATTGTCGCGACGATGATCGTCGACGCGATCTCGGGAGCGATTCGTCGCCGGATCATGGAGGGAGCGCGGTCACGTGAGCTGGCAAGGGTCGTCTGACGCACCGCCGTCGGCGCGCATCGGTTCGCTGTCGCCCTCGCTGCAGCCCGGCGAACGTCGCGTCGCCGAGGCGATCGTCGCCGACCGCAGCGGCACGGTCGAGCGCACGGCGCAAGAACTCGCGGATGCGGTGGGCGTCGGCCGCACGACGGTCATTCGCGCCGCCCAGTCGCTCGGCTACGAGGGCTACCCGCAGCTGCGCGTTGCCCTCGCGCAGGAGCTCGCGCTCGAGACCTCGGCCCGTGACACGGCAGGTGAGGATGCGGGCGACGGCACGATGGTCGGCTCAGTACGCGCAGGCGTGCAGCGCTTCGGCGCGCGCCTCAGCCACACGGTGTCGGCGCTCACCGAGGAATCGGTCGGCGCGTTCGTGCACGGGCTCGATGAGGCCGAGCGCGTGCTCGTTATCGCGAACGGACTCTCGTCGTCGCTCGGGTTGGACCTCGTGCTGCGGCTCAACTCGGCGGGGCGCCCTGCCGAAATGCTCATGGATTCGATGTCGCAACAGATCTCCGCACGCCTGCTCGGTGCGGGTTCGGTTTGCGTCGTGCTGTCTGGTTCGGGCGCGAATCGCTCGACGCTCGAGGCGATGCGGGCCGCGAAGGCAAGCGGGGCGCGGGTGCTCGCGATCACTTCGTTCGCCCGCTCGGTGCTCGCCGACGAGGCCGATGTCGTGCTCGTCGTGCCACCGATCAACGAGTCGTTTCAGGACGAGCTGATTCACACCTCGCGGGCCGCGCTCATGCTGCTCACCGAGCAGCTCGTTGACCAGCTCATCGCGCATCGCGGCGATCGAGGCCGCGATGCGCAGGCCGCCGCCGTGTCGATGCTCGGCGGCGGCCTGCACGAGTAGACACAACCACCCGGTTACCTAGTGCAGGATCGGAATCTGCCAGGGGTACTTGTACTGGTAGCCACCCGAGGTGCGTACGGCACCCCAGATGCCGAGCACGAAGGTGAGCAGGTTGCCGAGCACGATGAGCAGGATCCCGACCGGCAGCAGGATCACGGTGAAGCAGAGGATCCACCCGAGCACCGACATCACCCACGCCGAAATCTGAAAGTTGAACGCGCCAGCGGCGGCCACACGCACGAACTGCGAGTTGTTGCGCGAGAACAGCCACACGACGAGTGGGCCGACGATCGCGAGCCAGCCGGCCGAGACGATCGCCGCGATCGGCGCCGAGAGGTGTGCGAGCACCGCCGCGCCACGGGCCTGGGTCGAAACATTTTCGGGTTGCTGCGTCATTCCGCCATTCTCGCAGCTTCGGCGGCGCGCACGCTGAGTTGCATTAGCGCAGCACGACGGTCGTGACGCGAGTGATCATCAGCGCGAGTGCGACGGTCAAAAGCACGATCGCAACCACCTGCCAGAGCAGCACCCACCCGCGCTTCGCCCCCATACCGACGAGCATCGCGACGGTGAAGTGAGTCGGAATCGCGAGCGGGCCGAGCAGGTTCTCGCCGGGGTTCATGCAGACGGGCAGAAACCATGACAGCGGCACAGCGTCAAGCCCCGTCTCGCTCGGCCTTTCTCGCTCGAGGTGCTCGGCGGCGAGCAGGGCGGCCCGCGCGGTTCGGCGTGCCACTACCGGGTCGCCTCGTCGGCGTCTTCGGTTTCTTCGGTGTCTTCGGCAAACTGCAGGGTGCTCGAGGCCACGGTGGCTCGCTTAACCGGCGACACGGTAGCGCCCGCAGAGAAACGAGCGGTTACGCGCGAGCTCGATGAGCTCGAGGTTGAGGGCGCGCGGCAGCACCGGTGCGCCGGCGCCGAGCATCACGGGCGCGTATTGCAGCCACACTTCATCGAGCAGGCCCTGGTCGGCGAACTGCCCGGCGAGGTCTCCCCCGCCGACGATCCAGAGATCTTTGCCGTTGGCTGCCGCGGTCATCTCGGCGTACACGTCACGGATGTTCGCCTGCGTGATGCGCACATCCGCACCCTCGGTCGTCTCGAGCGCGCGGTGCGTGAACACCCACGTCGGTTGCTCGTACGACCAGACGCTGTCGTGCTTGCGCAGCCACTCGTAGGTCGACGCGCCCATCGCGAGCGCGCCGATGCCCTCGATGAATGCCGGGTACGCCATCGGGCCTTCTTCGTCGAAGTCCTGTTTGAGCAGCCAATCGAGCGAGTGTTCTGGCGTCGCGATGAATCCGTCGAGGCTGGTCGCGGTGTAGAAATGCGTCGTCATGTGTGCATTCTCGCGCGCCGCCCTGGCAGCCCGCACCCGTGCGCCAGAAACGCTCCGTCGCGGTGGGCGGAAGCTTCGTCGAGCATCCGCCCTCCGCGACAGGGATGAGTTGGGTCGGGCTGTTGCGGCGCGGCGCGAGCTAGTGCGCGACGCTGGCGACGGCCGTCGCGACGGCGGGGGCGACGCTCGGGTCGAGCGGGCTCGGCACGATGTACTCGGCGCTCACCTCGTCACCGACGAGCTCGGCGATCGCCGCGGCGGCCGCGAGCTTCATCTCAGGCGTGATGCGCTTCGCGCCCGAAGCGAGTGCGCCGAGGAAGATGCCGGGGAACGCGAACACGTTGTTGATCTGGTTCGGGAAGTCACTGCGGCTGGTGGCGATCACCGTGGCGAAGGTCCCGGCCTCCGCGGGTGTGATCTCGGGATCAGGGTTCGACGGTGCGAACACGATCGCACCGTCGGCCATCGTCTGGGCGATCTCGGTCTCGATCGTGCCGACGAGTGGCCGATGAGCACGTCGGCGCCCTCCAGCGCATCCGCGATGCCGCCCATTAGATGGCGCGGGTTCGTGCGGTTCGCGAGGTCGGCCTTGTGCGGCGGGTGGCTCGCGCGGCCGGTCTCAATGATGCCCTGCGAGTCGAGCACGACGATGTCGCGCACGCCACGGGTGAGCAGAATCTCGGTGACGGCGACGCCGGCCGAGCCGGCGCCTGAGATGACGATCTTGAGGTCCTCGAGCGGCTTGCCGGCGACCTTCGCGGCGTTCGTCAGCGCGGCGAGCACGACCACGGCGGTGCCGTGCTGGTCGTCGTGCATCACCGGCATGTCGAGCGCCTCGATGAGGCGGCGCTCGATCTCGAAGCAGCGAGGTGCCGAGATGTCCTCGAGGTTGACCGCGCCGAAGCTCGGCGAGATGCGCACGACAGTCTCGACGATCTCGTCGGGGTCGGTGGCGTTGAGCACGATCGGAATCGAGTGAAGCTCAGCGAATCTCTTGAACAGGGCGCTCTTGCCCTCCATCACCGGCAGGGACGCACTCGCGCCGATGTTGCCGAGGCCGAGCACGGCGCTGCCGTCTGAGATGACCGCGACGAGGCGCGACGACCACGTTTGAGTCTGCGCGACCGAAATGACCGAGTGCGCGCTTGCCCACGAAGACCGACATCCTTGTGGGACGGTACGGATGCGCGGGGCCAGCGAGGTGTGGACGATGCAGAGGTCATCTGCCACTTCGATTCAACACGCAGATTCAGCAGAAACCGCGACCCGTGCGCCATCGATGCGAGAAATGTCTCGGTTTTTCCGGTTCGTGAAGGATGCTCGATAGGTGGCAGTTGATGTCGTTGGCGCTCAATAGACTCACCTCAAACGAAGAAAGGACTTGTCATGGCGCAGGTGTGGCTCATCCGGAACGACGTGTTCGACGAAGAACTCGTGCGGGACGGATTTATCTCAATTGGTTGGGACGAGATAGGTGACCTGGCGCAGACCGCGCTCGATACCGCTTCACTTGTGGGCGAGTTGCAGAGGACCCATGGCGAGAGTTCTCGAGGAAGTTTGTTGGCCTGGGCAGGAACCCTGCGCCGGTTCTACGAAGACATTCAGGTCGGCGACGTCGTGGTCGCGCCGTACGACCAGAGCCGACGACTGCGAGTCGGGAAAATTGCGGGACCGTACTATTTCGACGCGGAAGCACCGAGCCACCGACATCGGCGCCCCGTCCAGTGGTCGGTGACCGATATGCTGCGCGATGCCTTGCCCGTCGAGACGCGGAATGGGCTCAAGAGCATCCAGACGCTGTCGAAGGTACTTCGTTCGCCCGACCTCTACGAATCCATCGCTAACGATGCGACCCGGGCCGAGCCGTTTCGGTCGGTTCAACTAACCGAGAACTCAATGATCCCCAGACGGCAGAATGTTTGGCTCGTTAGCGCATTCGAAGGGAAAAATGACCGCGCTGAAACCTTCGTCAAAGATGGTTACTGGGCGCTGCCTGACGGTCTTCCCGCCCAGGCCGAGTCGATGAGAGTGGGTGATCGCATAGCGATCAAGGCAGCGTACGTTCGTCGACATGACTTACCCTTTGAAGCAAAGGGCCGTTCGGTGTCAACATTGCGGATCAAAGCCCGCGGCGAGATTGTCGCGACGCAAGACGACCGCGTTCGTGTCGCATGGGATCCCGAATTTGAAACGCGCGATTGGTATTTCTACACCTTCCGTGGTTTCGTTTGGCGACTCGATCTCGACAACTCTCACGCACAACAACTCGAGCGATTCATTTTCGAAGATGTGCCTCAAGACTTCGAGGCATTTCTTTCGGACGAACGTTGGGCGTATGACGACGCCACCGCCGCTATCTCATCACCGGCAACAGCATCGTCAGCAACTTTTCGGGTTTCACGGCCTTCCGCGGACCCTGTGTATGACATGGCAGAAAGGTGGCGACTGGCGCTTGTTAATGGGCGATCGCTGTTCACCAACGAGGCGCTCCCATATGAACACGCCGTCGCGGATCTCGTTACATATTTCATCAATAAGCCGGATGAAGGTGACGGTTCGTTCCTCGAGAAGCTCCGAGTCCAGCTCGCCGCAGCTTCAGACGAGGCGGTCTTACTGGCGGCCGAACTCTTCTACATCTATTGTCTTCCACTCTTGCCATCTTCGATGCGATCTGAAACCAAACAGGCACAGATTGCCGAGATTCTAGGTTGGCGGCCCTCCCTGTCGCCCCTCCCCGACGAATTCATTGCACCGCTGAGTTCAGGAATCCTCTCTGGCGGCACTGGGTACCACACGTACCGCTGGCGAATCATGCAGTTCTTGATCACCTTTGTGGGTGAACTCACGTCCCTCCCCACAGCCGATCGGGATCGAGTTACCACGAACTGGAGTGATCTGAACGCCACAATCGATCGCTCGCGTGTGCAGGCCGCCGGGTCGATGGAGCGGCTCGTGCAACATCTATGGTTCCCGGGACGAGCGATGAACGGCGCAGCCATCGACGACCGAAGGCGAATCAGCAACGCATACTCGGAGGTCCTCGAATCTAACGACGTCAATGGCCTCGTGAATGTCCTTGAGCCGAACTTGAAGTACGGCGATCGACGGCAAGTGAATCTGTACGCGGCTCCCCTTGTATTCGAATGGCGCCGGCCGAACGATGCCCAAATGACATGGGCTGCGTGGGCGTCGCTGGTGCGCGAGGGTCTCGAGCCGAAAGACCACCGCCAAGAGTCAAAGCCTGTCACACTGGAGTCGCTGCCACGGGCCGTGGGAGCTCTCTACGAGTTGCAAACGGACGCCGCCAACTCATTGATTCAGTGGATAAACGACAATGCCGTGAACGCAACCGCAGTGTTGGAACAGAGCCGTCTTGGCGAGCCATCACGTGCGATTGACGACCTCCACATCGAATCAGGCTTTGGTGGTGATGTTGCTGAGTTCGTTGAGGCTGCTTCGACACTGCTGCAAGCAATCAATTACGCTCGACCCGTTTTTTTCGCGCAAACCAGGGAGAAATCTCCGAGCAATTGTCCAATATTGACACGTCGGTGCCATTCGGACCTGGCGAGGCCTACCAAATTCTCCTCGAAGGCACCGCCACGCTGCAGCGCCTGCTCCTTGAGCGCGAGGGTATCGACTTAAGCCCGACGGATGCCGCAGACCTTGCGCAACTCACGCTCGACCTTAATCCTGCTGATACGGATTGGCCTGCCGAACTCGCAGCGGCGTTTGTCGATTGGCGATCAGGGCGCGCTGTCACATCGCCCGACGAAATAGTGGTTTACCAGCCAATTACTAGAGAGCTCAAGACCGGCGAACAGGTGGTTACACCACCCAAGCAGACAATTCCCGAAACGGTATCGGACTTGGCCGATTCGCTTGGGTTCACGACTCGTGAGAGCCGAGAGTGGCTGACCCTGACTCGCGACTTGCTACTCGATAAGCGACAGATCATCCTCCAGGGGCCTCCCGGCACTGGCAAGACGTTCGTCGCTCAAGCACTATCGCGGTTCCTCACCCGCGATCGTTCTCGGGTGACGTTGGTGCAGTTTCATCCGGCCACGGCCTATGAGGACTTCGTACAGGGACTTCGGCCGAAACCGGACACCTCGGGGCACTTCGAGTTGCGCAACGGCCCGCTCATGGAGGTCGCCGAACGCGCCCGCCGCGACCCCGATCATCTTTATGTACTTGTCATCGATGAAATCAACCGAGCCAACCTCCCTGCCGTCTTCGGTGAGCTCTACTTCCTACTCGAGTACCGCAACGAGGAAGTCACCCTCAATTACGGAGATAGGTTCACGCTGCCGAAGAACCTTTTGCTTATCGGCACAATGAACACCGCGGACCGATCAATTGCCGCGATTGACGCGGCGCTGCGCCGACGATTCATGATCCGAGACTTGCGACCTGGCGAACCGCCGATGCTCGATGTACTCGACGAATGGGTCAAAGATCGAGCACCCGAACTCGAGTGGCTCGGACGCCTCCTCGACGAAGCAAACAAGATCATTGGTGACCGCGACCAGGCTGTTGGACCGAGCCACTTCCTCATGCCCACCGACCACCTGAGTGAGCAGAACGCGCAACGAGCGTGGAATTTCACGGTCATGCCGACGCTGCGTGAACTATTCTACGGCCAGCCAGATCGAGTCGCACGTTTGGAGTTCGACGCGTTGAAGGCTGCAGTTGGGATCGACAGCACTGATGCTGAAACTGACTGAACATCGCCGGAGCACGGCCCTCGCACTCACACTGAATCAACAGCAAAAGCTCCGTGCATGGTTTGACGCAGAAATCGCGCCCGCGCCCGGAGGCCTGGTCACGGTGGTGCCAGGCGCTCGAGTCGGCGGCGCCATCATTGATGGCCTCGCCGTGTCAGTGGTGCCGAAGATTCCGATCGATCGGTTGCTGCACTTGCTCAGCGAGGTCGCGGATCCGTACGGCTGGCTCGAGCCTGACGAGGCTGTCGCCGCCGCTGCCACCGTTGAAGACGCCGTTGCTGCGCTCTTTGTACGCGCATGTCAGCAGACCTTTCGCCGAGGCCTTCTGCGGTCATATCGCCGTACCCGCCAGGACCTCGCATATGTAAGAGGCAAGATACTCATCCCCCAGACGGTGCGTCGAGTCGCGCCCGTTCCCGTCGCTGTCGAGTCAGACGTATTTGACGAGGACAACCTGGAAAACAGCATCCTGCGATCGGCCCTGCAGCTCGTACGAACGTCTCCCATAGTGTCCGACCGCACGCGCGTTGGAGCACATCGTCAGTGGCGCGAAATTCGTCACGTTGCGCAGCTTCGCGATCCACTCGAGGCATCAGCGCGGGTTGTCTGGACTCGGCAGAACATGGCGTACGAACAGGCCATTCGACTGGCACGGATCATCCTCGCGTCTGGCTCAATCTCGCCGGACGATGGGGCCCTCGGGATACCCGGCTTCGTGCTCAACATGCCACAGGTGATCGAACAGTGGGTGCGCACACGATTGCGCCGAGCCTGGTCGCTCGACAACGTTGCAATGCGCGATTCCTGGAAGCGACAGCTCTGGCTCGATGAGGGCCGACGCGTCGAGTTGCAGCCGGACCTTGGCGTGTACCGCGGTGGTGGTTGGCTGTTCATTGGCGACGTGAAGTACAAGATTCTCGCCTCGTCGGGCGCTCGTCGTGACGACGTCTATCAGCTGAATGCGTACTTAACGGCGACCGGCGTAAACGACGGAGCACTGGTCTACGCGGGCAATGCCGGTCGCGACGAAACACTCATCATCGGCGACCGCCGCATCCACGTCGTGTCGGTGGATTTGTCTGCGCCGGAGGCTGGTATACAACTCACGACTAAGCTGTCGCACCTACGCCCGTGACGGAAGGATGCTCGGCACCTTCGCGTCGACGGGCAAATGGATAAGCCTGAGCACCGCCGCAACCACGAGCACGAGCACGGCGTTGAACAGCGCCGTCCCGAGCCCGATCGTCGTGACGTCGAGGAACGGATGCGAGCACCAGCGCGTGAACGGTCCTTGGATGAAAAGGGAAACGAATCACACGATCGGCGGGATGAACGCCGCGGCGAGCGTGCGCCGGCCGAACCGCGGGCGCGGCCCAAAGACGAGCCACCCCGCCACCATCGCCACGGCACGATGTAGTGAAAGCCGACGTTCGCGGCCTGCGCCCAGCCCGTCAGCTGGATGACCGGCGCGAGCGCGACGGCGTAGGCGATGCCCGTGTTGGTGATGGCGAGCAGCGCCTTGAGCCGGAGCGCATCCCACCAGCGCCACTGCCGCAGAGGGTCTGCGACGAGCAGCAAACATACGATCGCCACGACGAAGTTGCTGTCGACGATGGAGTAGCTGAACAACGGCACGAGGCGAACCGAAATGCTCACTCCAGTGCCAGTGTCACCAGAGTTCGCGTCGGCGCCGTCGGTGAAGATCAGCACGATCGGGATCACCACGCTCGCAAGCGCGACGCCTTCGATCGAGCCATGCCACCAGCGGGATACGGTGAGCCAGCGCCTGCTCTCGTCACGAGCCATTCGGCCAGTACGCGGCTGGGGCACCGCATGGCGTCTGTCTCCTCGAACTAGTCGCGCAGGTACATGATGCCGGTCTGTGAGTTCCAGAGGCGATCCTCCTCGGGGTAGTCGCGGCCCAGGAAGCTCGGGTTCGGCAGATCAAGTTCGACGCCAGCAGGGCAGAACGAGCCGAACGGGGCGTCGCCCTGCGAGATCACGAGACAACCGAAGTCATCCATGTTCATGAACTCAAGATTCACCGACACCTGACCGTTGTCGAACGTCGCCGCCGGCCACTCGACAGTAATGCAGCCCGAATCGACCGGGCTGTCGGGTGCCGCACACCAGCGTCCGGTGTAGTACTCGTGCGCGGCCACGGCCCCGACGGCAAAAATGCGCGCCAAATTGTTCTTCGTCATAGCTCTGCGCCCCCTGCTGCGTAGACGATCTGCGAGCAACGCTACGGCCAGGTCGGAGCCCAGAAAAGGCACAAGCGATAACGATCGATTCACCTGGCGAGAAACTGTGTCGGAGGCTCGGTCTACTGTTCGTCGCACCCACCAAAGCAGCCCTGGGAAGGATGCGACCATGACCTTGAGCCACGTCGAACACCTTGAAACCCTGCTGACCCACTTGTGCGCGGGCACTGTGCCCCAAGTCGCGCGCTTCGCCCTCCAGCCAAACCGAGTCGGCATCGACATTGCCGGGCAGCCTGGGCTCCAAAACAGCATCACCAAGCCTCGCGCCGCACAACTCATCGAAATCGCCGAGCCCGCTGCGCCCGACTGCCACACGTGGCGCATCTCCCCCGCCCAGGTCCACCTCGCCGACCACTGGCACGAGCAACTCGCCGAGGCCCTCGTCGACATACCGATGCAGCTCGGGATGCCACATGGCACCCGCCTCGACGCCCACTTCGATGGCCTCATCGTGCACGGCACCGGGCCGATAACATTGCCCGCGCCCGCAATCGCCCGCACGGATGCTGTTGCTCGTGTCTTCGTGCAGCTCCGTTCGACACATCGCGGCGGAGAGTTTGAGCGCGAGGAGTCGCGGAGGCGGCACGGTAGTTCGAACGGCTGGGATTACGGATGGAGAGGCTTTGGCAACGACGCCCACGCCATTCGGCTCGGGCATGAGCCCACGAGCTCGGAGGTGACCTCGGGCTATGTCATCCACCTCAGTTTCACGCTGACATCAAGTAACCCGATCGGGGCCGAGCCCGACCAGCTCGAAGTCGTCGCGAGGTACCTCCATAACGCGGGCCGAGACGCAACAGAGCCGGTCGCGCTCCTGCTGAGCGACGATTACGCCGACTTGGCGTTGGCGGACCACGCGATGCGTCCAGAAGACGAGGCGCTCGTCCGTATGGTCTGCTCCGGCGCCGCTCGGGCCGGATTCGAGTGGGCGTACGCGGGAGGCCGCCTGGACGTCGAGGAATATGACGACGCGAGGACAACCCTGCAGCTCAGCTGGTGGAACGACACCGAGTGTCCGGGCGTGATCGACCTCACGGTTCGGCGCGAGTGCATCCTCGATCCTCAGCACGTCATCGAGATGGATCGGTCAGATCTCCGGTCGGCTACGCGGAGATATGCGAGCGTATCGACCCGCACCGCGCTGCTGCTGTGGCCCCGAGCAATCGGTGACGAGGTACGTGCCGACGCGAAGCCAAGCTGGGCGATCGAATCGGCTCTCGCCGCGCTCGATGCTCAGGGCGTGCCCCGCGCGAAACGTCTCCTCGGCCTCGCCGCGCGTGGCGCGCATGACGACGACCGAATCCGGTCGTTCCACCTCGAAGAACGTCACAGGTTTGACTCGACGGATGTCAGCAAGGTGACCTTCTAACGGGAGCCTCTGCTGTCGTGGCGGTCGGCGCAATGCGCGTCGGCCGCCGCGATCGCGGCGCCCCGCCGCTCGGGCAGGTCGCGCGGGCCGAGTATCAGGCGGCGATGTGCAGGCTCGCGCTGTCGACGAGCGCGGCGGCACTCAGCAGCAGAGCTTCCTGACCGGGCCGCGCGATGAGCTGCACCGACTGCGGCAGCGCGCATCCGTCGACCCACATCGGCAGGGCGATCGCGGGCCAGCCGAGCACGTTCCAGATGTTCGTCATTGATGCGAGCTCGCGACTCGGACCGGGGTCGGTGAAACGCGGGGCGAGGATGGGCGAGCTCGGGCTGATGAGTACCTCGCGTTCGTCGAAGGTCGCCTCGAAGAGCTCGCGCACGCGGTCGATCTCTGCCTCGGCGGCCGCGACCTCAGCATCGGTGACGTCGCGCCCAGCGAGTACGTTCGCGAGAATCTTGGGCTGGAACTTCTCGGGCGACGTGCGTGCCCGCTCGGCGTGCAAGTCGTATGCTTCCCTCGAGCGCACGATGCGATAGAGCTCGGCATAGTCGATGTCGTGGCCATCAAGCTGCGGCAGCCGAGCTGCCTCGGCGCCGAACTGCGCCACGACGCGGTCGTGAGGAACGCCGGCGGCCGCGTCGACGACCTTGGCCCGTACATCCTCGAGGGCGAGGAATCTCGCGACCTGCGCATCCGCACCGCGAAGGAATCCGGTCGCCTCCATCACGACAGCGATGTCGTCGGCCGTGGTCGCGAAAAAGCCAAGCGTGTCGAAGGCGTCCGAGAGCGGGAACGCGCCTGTGGTGTCGATGAGGCCGAGCGTCGGCTTGAGCCCCACGACGCCGCAGAGCGCGGCGGGCAGGCGAATCGAGCCGGCCGTGTCTGACCCGACCGCGTATGACACGACGCCAGTCGCGACCGCCGCGGCCGAGCCCGAGCTCGAGCCGCCGGGCACCCGCTCGGCGTCGAAGGGATTCCGTACGACGCCGAACGCCCCGACGTCACCGCGAATGCCGTACGAAAACTCCTGCGCGTTCGTCTTGCCGACGACCACGGCGCCCACCGCACGCAACCGCGCGACGATGAACGCGTCGTGCTCGGGCACGTTGTCGCGGAAGAACTCCGAGGCCATCGTCGTGCGCAGCCCCGCCGTGTCGATGACGTCCTTCACCGCGGTCGGGATGCCGTCGAGCGCCCCGCGCGACTCCCCCGCGGCGCGACGCGCATCCGATTCCTCCGCTGCCCGGAGCGCCCCGGCGTCGTCCACCGTGATGAAGAGATTGTCGGATGCGCGGGCCGCCTCGAGCGCCCGTCGAGTCAGCTCGACGGAGGTCGTTTCGCCGGCAGCAAGCTGCGCCGCGAGTTGGGTCAGGGTCGGATGCACGTCATTGTTCGCCACGCCCGCCAGCGTAGCCCGGAACGAGAGGGCGACCATTGCGTTAGCTACGCGCCTCCGACTGCGTTCGCGGAGACAAGCGCGAGCGGCGCGAAACCTCAGTTTCGCAGGCGCATCGGGCCCTTCAACAGCCTCCGCTGGTCGCGCACCCAGACCGCGCCAGTCTCGCGATGTTGGGCCCGAGTAGCGAAGCGGTAGCGGTACGCGACCACCCGCACCCACGCGGGCCGCTCCCCCGCGAACGGGTCGTGCCGCACGAGCCGCAGCGTCGGCGCATCCGCCTCGAGCAGCCTGCCAAGGAACGTGCGGAACCAGCCGTCGAGGCCGCGGCCGAGCGGCAGAAACCACATGAGCCAGTCGAGCCGCAGGTGGTACGGCGCGAACTGGCGCGGCCGCCGCCGAGCGTCGCCGGGTTTGCCGTAGAACTCGTACTCGTGCCACGTCGCGTCGCGCGGGTTCGCGTCGCGGGTGCCCTCGACGACGTATTCGACGCGTACCTTCGTCACGCTGCCGAACGCGCCGTAGGCGTTCGCGAGCTGCAGCCGGTTGAACGCGCAGTTCATCACCTGCCGTTTCGCGAAGAAGAGGTTGTGGAACGCGGGCCAGCTCAGCCAGAGGTAGAGCGCACCGATGGCCCAGGTGATGACCACCCAGTAGGCCGGCAGCTCGGCCGAACCGATCGGGGCGCCGGGCACCGCCACGGCCGACGCCGCGATGACGATCGTTGCCCAGTTGAGCCAGGCGAAGTTGCCGGTGAGCACGAGCCAGAGTTGCGTCGCTACCACGATGCCCGCGGCGACGGTGCCGACCACGCCCGGCACGAACAGGAACCACGGCACGACGAGTTGCGCGAAGTGGTTGCCCGCGACCTCGAGCCGGTGAAACCACCGCGGCAGCAGGTGCGCCTGCCGACTCAGCGGCCCGGGCATCGGCTGCGTTTCGTGGTGATAGGTGAGCGCGGTGAAGTCGCGCCACTCGCGGCCGCCGCGAATCTTGATCATGCCCGCTCCGAATTCGAGCCGGAACAGCAGCCACCAGAACAGCACGATGACGACGATCGACGGCGCCTGCGAGCGCGAGCCGAGAAACGCGGCGAGAAAGCCGAGTTCGAGCAGCAGCATCTCCCAGCCGAAGCTGTAGAACACCGCGCCGAGGCTCGTCACCGACATGTAGCCGGCCCAAAGCAATAGAAACGCGAGCATCGGCAGCCACGGTGGCCCGAGCTGCGGCAGCCCGGCCACGATCAGCGCCGCGACGACAATGCCACCCGAGCACAGCATGCGCAGGCGCCGGTCGGTGTAGCGCAGCCAGCGAAAAATTGTGAACCGCACGGGCTGTTTTGGCCGCCGCTGCAGCCCGCGCTCCCCGAGGAGCACGGGGAACTGCCGCAGCGTCGACACGAAAGCCACCACGAACAGCGCCGCGATGCCGCGCTGCAACACCTCTCGAGCAAGGCCGTAGTCGACGGCCGCGAACCCGTCCATGCCGCCAGACTATGCCGAAGCCACCCGCCTACCGCCGGGTCGCGTCCTGCACCTCGCCGATGAGCTCCTCGACGATGTCCTCGAGGAACAGCGCACCCGTCGTCACGCCGGTCGCGTCGGCGACGCGCGCAATGTGCGTCTCGCGCGCGCGAATCGTCGCGAGCGCATCCTCGAGCTCCATCTGCGCGTCGAGAGTCACGAGCGGTCGGATGCGGTCGGCCGGGATCGGCGCGTCGACCACCTCGGGGGTGCTCAGGTCGAGCAGGTCCTTGAGGTGCACATACGCGCTCGGCGTGCCCTGCTCATCCGTCAGCACATAGCGCGAGTAGCCGTGCTCGGCGACCGTGCGTTGTACGTCGCGCGGCGTCGCGGTGTGCGGCAGCAGCACGAGCGAACCGAGCGGCACCTCGACATCAGCGACCCGCTTCTCGGTGAACTCGATCGCGGCGCTCACGGTGCCCGAGTCGTCGACTAGGGTGCCCTCGCGCTGCGACTCCTCAACGATCGTCGCGACCTGGTCTATCGTGTAGGCGCTCGTGGCTTCGTCTTTCGGCTGCACGCGGAACAGGCGCAAGATGCCGTTGGCGATCCAGTTGAGCGAACGGATGATCGGGCTCACGACGCGGCTCACCAACACGAGCGGCGGGGCAAGGATGAGCGCGGCGCGGTCGGGCACCGAGAACGCGATGTTCTTCGGCACCATCTCGCCAAACACGACGTGGAGGAAGGTCACCAGCACGAGGGCGACGATGAACGCGGTCAGCGTCACGCCCTCGGCAGAGAGACCGGTCCACGCGAGCGGGTACTCGAGCAGGTGGTGAATCGCCGGTTCCGACACGTTGAGAATCACGAGCGAGCAGACGGTGATGCCGAGCTGGCTCGTGGCGAGCATGAGCGTGGCGTGTTCCATCGCCCACAGGGTCGTCTTCGCGGCGCGGTGGCCTGCGGCCGCCTTCGGCTCGATCTGCGAACGGCGGGCCGAAATCACGGCGAACTCGGCACCCACGAAGAACGCGTTCACCACCAGCAGTACAACAAGCCAGATGAGGCCGGGAAGGTATTCGCTCATCGCTGTCCCTCCTCAAACTGCTCCATCATGCGTTCGCGGGTGTCAGCGAACGCGGTGTCCTTGGTGATGTCGTTCGGCAGGTAGCGCAGCCGATCGATGCGCGGGCCGACCATGCGCTCGACGCGCAGGCGCCCGTGCGGGGTCTCGACCTCGTCGCCGACGGCCGGGATGCGCCCGAGCTTCTCGAGCACGTAGCCCGCGACCGTCTCGTACTCGTCGCTCTCGGGGATGCGCACTGCCGCGAGCTCCCACAGCTCGTCGGGGCGCAGCGAGGCGGCGAGCGTCACCGAGCTCTCGCCGACGTGGATGCGGTGCTGCGCCTGATCGTGCTCGTCGTGGAGGTCGCCGACGAGCTCCTCAACGAGGTCCTCGAGCGTGACGATGCCGGCGGTGCCGCCGTGCTCGTCGACGACGACGGCGATCTGGTAGCCGCGGCCGCGGAGCGTGCCGAGCAGCGAGCCGACGCCCGCGCTTTCGGGAACGAGCAGTGGCTTCGACATGATCTCGGTCACGGGGGTCGTCGCGCGGTCCTCGAAGTTCACGCCGTACGCGCTCTTCACGTGGACGATGCCCACGATGTTGTCGGCGTCGCGCCCCATGATCGGAAACCGCGAGTGGCCCGTGCGCTCGGCCTCGGCCACCACATCCGCGGCCGTGACATCGTTCGCGAGCGTGTGCATCCGCACCCGCGGGGTCATCACCGAGTCGGCGGTGCGCTCCGAAAACGTGAGGGTTCGGTGCAGCATCGCTGCATCATCGTGGTCGAGCGAGCCCTCGAGCGCCGAGCGGCGAATGAGAAAGCTCAGCTCCTCTGCGCTGCGGGCACCCGAAAGCTCTTCTTTCGGTTCGATGCCCATGGCGCGAATCAGCGAGTTTGCGGTGCCGTTGAGCAGCAGCACGACCGGCTTGAAGAGCCAGGTGAAGGCGATCTGCAGCGGTGCGACGAGCTTCGCCGTCGCGAGCGGCACGGCGAGCGCGAAGTTCTTGGGCACGAGTTCGCCGAAGATCATCGAGAACAGGGTCGCGATGACGATGGCGATGATGGCCCCGGATGCGGTGATCGCGGCGTCGCTGAGGCCGAAGCCCGCGAGCGGCTCGCGCAGCAGCGACGAGATCGCGGGTTCAAAAGTGTAGCCAGCAAGCAGCGTCGTGAGCGTAATGCCGAGCTGCGCGCTGGAGAGGTGGGTTGACGTGACCTTGAGGGCGCTGATCGTGGGGCCGAGACGTTTCTCACCACGGTCACGGCGCCGCTCAAGGTCAGGTCGATCGAGGTTAACGAGGGCGAATTCCGACGCCACGAAGACGCCGGTGCCGAACGTCAGAAGGACGCCGGCAAGAATGCCCCAGAGTTCGAAGTTCATCGCTCACCCCGCTCGTGGCCCGCATATTTGGGCGCTGGGATGAGCTTAGGACTATGACCAGGAGAATCTTCCATGGCCGAATTCTAGGGGCATTTTGGTTACGGCGTGCTTACTTCTTTTCGCCGCGCCCAACGATCAGGCCGTAGATGAGCAGCACGATGATCGAGCCACCGATCGCGAGCGCCCAGGTTTGCAGCGAGAAGAACTCCTCGAGGTTGGCGTTGAACAGGATGCCGCCGAGCCAGCCGCCGAGGAAGGCGCCGACGACGCCGAGCAGCAGCGTGACGAGCCAGCCGCCGCCCTGCTTACCGGGAAGGATCAGTTTTGCGATGGCTCCGGCGATGAGGCCGAGAAGTAGGAAACTGAAAAAGCCCATGAGAGCTCTCCTTTCATTTTTCGCACACGGGTGCGTGTGCTGTGTCGATTATTGCCACGTGATCACATGAAAATCACAGCGACACGCAAATGTAACCGCGATGCAACCAACTCCTCGCCCTGCATTTGCCGTCGCGTCGAACTTAGGATGGGCGCATGGAACAGGTGCGCGTGGATAGTTGGCTCTGGGCCGTGCGGGCCTACAAGACCCGGTCAGCGGCGACGGCGGCGTGCCGCGCGGGCCATGTGCGCGTGAATGATGAGCGTGTGAAAGCCGCGCAGAAAGTCGGCCCCGGCGATGTGCTGCGAGTGCGCCAGAACGGCTTCGATCGCATCCTCGTCGTGGGCCGCACGCTCGTGAAGCGAGTCGGTGCGGCGGTGGCTGCCGAGGCCTACGAGGATCGCACGCCTCAGCGAGAGCCAGTGGCCGTCATCGCGGTGCGCGATCGCGGCGCCGGGCGCCCCACGAAGCGCGAGCGCCGCGAGATCGAACGGCTGCGGGGCTACTAAGCGAGCACTGCCATGGACATCGAGTGGCTCGTTGAGCTACGGGCCGAGGTACTGCGCGCCGACCTCGCGCGCCTGGGAGCGTTTGGCGAACACCGAGTGCGCGAGCGGATGCGCGCGGCATTTCGGCCGCAGAATACGCAGGTCATCGTCGTCGACGGCGCCGACGCAGGGTCGATTTCGCTGCGCGAAGAGCAGGATGCGCGCTGGATCGAAGGGTCTGATGCAGGAAGAGGTGACAGTTCTAGTTAGGCCGCGAGGGCCAGGTCGTTGTTCATGATGGCCTCGAACTAGATGGCGTCAAACGGCCCAGGCGGACCTGCCTGCGTCTGCGGTGGTAGGTCCGCTCGACCCAGGTCATGATCGCGATGCGCAACTCTTCACGTGTGGTCCAGGAGCGGCGGTTCAGGACGTTCTTCTGCAGCAAGCTGAAGAACGATTCCATCGCCGCGTTATCGCCCCAGGACGCGACCCTGCCCATCGAACCGACGAGGTTATGGACGGCGAGTTCGCGGCGCAGTTTCCTGCTTCGAAATTGCGATCCTCTATCTGAATGGACGATACAGCCGTTCACGTTTCCGCGCATCCGGATGGCGTTGCGGACAGCTCGGACCGCGAGTGATGCCTTCATTCTCGAGTCGATCGAGTAACCCACGATCCGACCGCTGAAGGCGTCTTTGACCGCGCAATGATAGAGCCGACCTTCGTTCGTTTTGTGTTCCGTAATATCGGTCAGCCAGAGCTGGTTCGGCCGGGACGCCACGAACCGGTGACGCTCACGCCCGTGCTCCTCGATGACGACGCAGAGATCGTCGTGAACGGCGGGGCCAGGCTTCTTGCCGTTCTTGCTCCGCTTCTTCCCGAACACACTCCACCAGCCATTCGATGATGCGATCCGCCACGCGGTCCGATCCGACATCGCCTGGCCCTCCTCGCGGGCCTCGTCGGCGGGGAGCCGATACCCGAACTCCGGGTCGTCGCGGTGCGCGGCGAACAGCGCGTTCGCCCGATACGCCTCCTCGAGCTCCCGGCTTGTCACAGGATCACGTAGCCAGCGGTAGTAGGGCTGGCGAGCGAGCTTCAAGACCCGGCACGACACCACGACAGGGATTCCGTCGGCGGCGAGCTCGCTCACGAGCGGGTACATCATTTTCCCGGCAGATGAGCCTGGGACAGATACGCGGTCGCGCGACGCAGCACCTCGACCTCCTGCTCGAGGAGGCGATTGCGCTTACGGAGCTCGCGCAGCTCGGCGGAATCCTGCTTCGTCTCACCCGGCTGTTGGCCGGCTTCGATGCGGGCTTGACGCATCCACTTGTCGAGAGTTCCGACATGGACGCCGAAGTCCTTCGCGATCTGCGCGAGGGAGACGTCTGGGTCGCGGTTCTGCGCGACACGGACGACGTCGTCGCGGAACTCCTTGGGGAACGGCTTGGGCATGATGACATCCTTCCAGGCCAGCCCTCTCGGCTAGCCATGTTTGATGTCACCAGTTCCTACATCAGACCCGTTCGTTGCTCCGTTCAGTCGAGGAGTTCCGCAAGCAGCGTCTCGATGCGCTGCTTGATGTCGTCGCGGATCGGGCGCACGGCGTCGATGCCCTGGCCGGCGGGGTCGTCGAGCTTCCAGTCCTCGTACCGCTTGCCGGGGAAGAACGGGCATGCGTCCCCGCAGCCCATCGTGATCACCACGTCGGAGTCCTGCACGGCCTCGGTCGTGAGGATCTTCGGCTGCTCGGCCGTGATGTCGATGCCTTCCTCGCGCATGGCCTCGACCGCGACGGGGTTGATCTGCTCGGCGGGCATGGAACCGGCCGAGCGCACCTCGACCCGGCCGGCGGCGAGGTGGCGGAGGTAGCCCGCGGCCATCTGGGAGCGGCCGGCGTTGTGGACGCAGACGAACAGCACGGAAGGCTTGTGATCGGTCATGTTCGGTTCGCTTCTTTCGTTCAGTCGGTGAGGGTGGTGAGGAGTGCGCGGACGCGGGTTTCGATGTCGTCGCGGATCGCCGCAACCCCTTCCGGGGAGGCGAGGGCAGGGTCGCCCACGGCCCAGTCCTCGTAGCGGACTCCCGGGATGATCGGGCACACGTCCCCGCACCCCATCGTGATCACGACGTCGGCGGCTCGGACGGCGTCGTCGGTGAGCGGCTTCGGGAACGCCGACCCCGCCTCCGGTTCGCCCTCGATCTCGGTCAGCAGAGAGCGCACATGCGGGTGCACGTCCGACGCCGGGGTCGACCCGGCCGAGCGTGCGATGACGGTGCCGCCAGCGAGCTGATTGAGAAGGGCGGCGGCGAGCTGGGAGCGGCCGGCGTTCTGCACGCACACGAACAGCACCTGCGGTATTCCCGCCACGCGGTCCCGGGTGAGATCGGCCAGGCGCTGCCTCGCGAAGCGTTCGGTGAGCGGGATCATGTGCCGGGTCACTTTCGCCGACCGCACCAGGCCCGCGTAGGACTCCCGGACGATCGCGATCACGAGGTCCCGGTTCAGGCCGGTCAGCTCGTCCGCGAGTTCCTCGGCGAGGCGGGTGACGCGGGCGTCCATGTCGCGCAGCGCCTCAGCCCGGACCTCGGGCTGCTCCGGCTCACCTGAGACCGCGGCTGGTGCGAACGCGTCCAGGAGCGCGGCGACGGCGCGCTGCCGTGCCGGGGTGATCCGGTACCAGACCCAGGTGCCGCGCCGTTCCGAGGCGAGTATCCCGGTGTCTTTGAGGACCTTCAAGTGGTGGGAGACGGTCGGCTGGGACACCTCGGCGAGCTCGGCGAGATCGCACACGCACGACTCGCCGCGCGGGTCGGTGGCGATCGCGGACAGCATCCGCAGCCGGAGCGGGTCGGCGAGCGATTTGAGTGCGCCGGCCACGGTCGTGGCGGCATCCTGTCCGATCGCGTGCGTCGAGGACGGCGCGCACGCCTCGGCGTCCGGGAGGACGGTCGTGTCGGTCATGACGTCCTCGATTCGGTGACGGCTTCCGTCGCGTAGGGGTCGGTGTGGAACCAGGCCTTCGCCGCCCAGAGGGAGACGTAGACGAGGCCGACGAGAACGGGCACCTCGATCAGTGGGCCGACCACGCCGGCGAGGGCCTGCCCGGAGGCGGCGCCGAAGGTGCCGATGGCGACCGCGATCGCGAGCTCGAAGTTGTTGCCCGCCGCGGTGAACGCCAGCGTCGTCGACCGGGCGTACCCGAGCCCGAGGGTCTTGCCGAGCAGGAGCCCGGCGAACCACATGAGGCCGAAGTAGACCAGCAGCGGCAGCGCGATCCGGGCCACGTCGAGCGGGTTCTGGGTGACCGCCTGGCCCTGCAGCGCGAATAGCAGCACGATGGTGAACAGCAGCCCGTACAGCGCCCACGGCCCGACCCGGGGAAGGAACTGCTCCTCGTACCATTCGCGGCCCTTGCGGCGTTCGCCGATGAACCGGGATGCGAACCCGGCGATCAGCGGGACGCCGAGGAACACGAGGACGTTCAATGCGATCTGCCACACCGAGATCTCCAGGCCTTGGGTGTCGAGGCCGAGCCAGCCGGGCAGCACGGTGAGGTAGAACCAGCCGAGCACGGAGAACATCACGACTTGGAAGACGGAGTTGATCGCGACGAGCACGGCGGTGGCCTCGCGGTCGCCGCAGGCGAGGTCGTTCCAGATCACGACCATCGCGATGCAGCGGGCGAGCCCCACGATGATCAGCCCCGTGCGGTACTCGGGCAGGTCCGGGAGGAACAGCCAGGCGAGGGCGAACATCACCGCGGGACCGACCAGCCAGTTCAGCACGAGCGAGGAGACGAGGAGGCGCTTGTCGCCGGTGACGGCGGCGACCTTGTCGTAACGCACTTTCGCGAGCACCGGGTACATCATCACCAGCAGGCTCAGCCCGATCGGCACGGAGATCCCGCCGACCTCCATCGCGGACAGTGCGTCGGAGAGCGCGGGAACGAAGCGTCCCAGGAGGAGGCCCGCGACCATCGCGAGGCCGATCCACGCCGGCAGCCACTTGTCCAGCGTGGACAGCCGCTTCGGGGTCGCCGTGGTAGGGGCGGTGTTCGTCTGGGTCATGCGAGCAGCTCCTCGATCTTCGCCGCGTACACGGGCTTCGGGTGCGCTCCGATCAGCACGTCGACCCGTTCCCCGGCCCGGTAGAACCCGAGCGTCGGGATCGACGTCACCCCGGCCGCGGTCACGGCCTCCGGATTCGCATCGGCGTCGACCTTCACGATCTTCACCTGCCCCGCATACTCTTCGGCGAGCTGGTCGAGGATCGGGGCGATCGCCTTGCACGGCCCGCACCAGGCCGCCCAGATATCGACCACGACAGGTAGCTCGGCTTCGATCACCTCGCTCTGGAAGGTCGCGTCGGTGACGGGGGTGACGGTGTTCATGCGGAGACCTCCAGAACGGGAGCCGGCTGGGCGGCGGGGGCGAGATGGGAGAGATAGTGCTGGGCGTCCTGGGCTGCGGCGCAGCCGGTGCCCGCGGCAGTGATCGCCTGCCGGTACGTGTGATCGACCAGATCACCGGCAGCGAACACGCCCGGCACGTTCGTGGCCGTCGATGGATGCGCGACCCGCACATACCCGTCCGGGTCGGTGTCGACCTGCCCGGTGACGAGTTCGGAGCGCGGGTCGTGCCCGATCGCGACGAACACCCCGGTCACGTCCAGGGTGCGTTCGGCGCCGGTGAGGGTGTCGCGCAGCCGCAGCCCGGCCACCCGGTCGTCGCCGAGGATCTGGGCGACCTCACTGTTCCAGGCGATCTCGATCTTCGGATCGGCCCGCACCCGCTCGGCCATGATCCGAGAGGCCCGGAACGTATCGCGCCGGTGCACGAGCGTGACCTTCGACGCGAACCGCGTCAAGAACAGGGCTTCCTCCATCGCGGAATCCCCACCGCCGACCACGACGATGTGCTGCTCGCGGAAGAAGAACCCGTCGCAGGTCGCACACCACGAGACCCCGTGGCCTGACAGGCGCTCCTCTTCGGGGAGGCCGAGCTTGCGGTACGCGGAGCCCATCGTCAGGATCACCGCCCGCGCCCGATACGTGACACCGGCGCCGGTCTCGATGACCTTCAGATCGCCGGCGAGGTCGAGTCGGGTCACGTCGTCCGAGAAGATCTCGGCGCCGAACCGTTCCGCCTGCGCCCGCATCGCTTCCATCAGCTCCGGCCCCTGCACGCCGTCGATGAAGCCGGGGAAGTTCTCCACCTCCGTCGTCGTCATCAACGCGCCGCCAGCGGTCACCGACCCCGCCACCACGACCGGGGTCAGCCCCGCACGGGCGGCGTAGATCGCCGCCGTGTATCCCGCCGGACCAGACCCGACGATCACTACCTCTTGAATCGACATGCTTCTATATTGACAGACATCGAATCAGTCAGCAACGGGTGCCGCGTCACCGCCGACAGCGTTCACGTCCTGTTCATCCGCTGGAAGGATCACGACGGCGAACCTGCGGCTGCGGGTGGAGCCGACGAGAGGTGGGAGTTGCCAGCCGGCAGAATGGCTCTCGGAGCGCGTCGCCCTTCCCGCGCAGGCAGCGACTCGCGCCGCACCTGGACCGTGCAGCAGGTGCAGGTCCGCTCAGTGACCGTTGCCGAGGCCGCCGGTGAGGCGGGCGTGGAACGCGGTCGTGTAGTCGTTCATGCCGATGAACTCGACGGTTTTGCCGTGCTGCTCGTACTTGGTCTCGATCGCGTCGAGCGCGGCGACGGTGGAGGCGTCCCAGATGTGCGACTTCGTGAGGTCGATGACCACGCGCTCGGGGTCATCGGCGTAGTCGAACATCGTCGTCAGGTCGTTGCTGGAGGCGAACAACAGCTGCCCCTCGACTGTGTAGTAGGCGCGGGCCTCGCCGAAGTGTTCGGTGACCTCGCGGCGCACGTCGATGAGGTGGGCGACGCGGCGGACTAACATGACCGAGGCGACGAATACGCCGACGACGACGCCGACGGCGAGGTTGTGGGTGGCGACGACGACGGCGACGGTGATGACCATGACGATCGTCTCGCTCTTGGGCATCCGCTTCAACGTAGAGGGTTTGATGGAGTGCCAGTCGAAGGTGCCGACGGACACCATGATCATCACCGCGACCAGGGCCGCCATCGGAATGATGGCGACGATGTCGCCGAGGACGACGATGAGGATCAGCAGGAACATGCCGGCCAGGAACGTCGAGATGCGGGTGCGGGCGCCGGAGACCTTGACGTTGATCATGGTCTGTCCGATCATCGCGCAGCCGCCCATGCCACCGAACAGGCCGGAGAGCAGGTTCGCGACACCCTGTCCCCAGGATTCGCGGGTCTTGTTCGAGTGCGTGTCGGTGACGTCGTCGACAAGCTTCGCGGTCATCAGTGACTCCATGAGGCCGACGAGCGCCATGGCGAGGGCGTACGGGGCAATGATCGTCAGCGTCTCCCAGGTCAGCGGCACGTTGGGGATGAACAACTCGGGCAGGCTGCGCGGCAGTTCGCCCTTGTCGCCGACCGCGGGTACGTTGATCGCGAAGACCACGACCGCGACGGTGACAAGCGCGATCGACACCAGGGGTGCGGGGATGACCTTGGTGATCTTCGGCATGAAGACCATGATGGCCAGCCCGGCGGCGACGAGCGGGTAGACCATCCAGGGCACGCCGATCAGCTCGGGCACCTGCGCCATGAAGATGAGGATCGCGAGGGCGTTGACGAAGCCGACCATGACGCTGCGCGGGATGAACCGCATCAGCTTCGCCACCCCGCGCACGGCGAGCACGATCTGGAGGACGCCTGCCAGCAGCACGGTCGCGATGAAGTAGTCCATCCCGTACTCGCGGGCCACCGGCGCGATGACCAGTGCGATCGCACCGGTCGCGGCGGTGATCATCGCAGGCCTGCCGCCGACGAACGCGATGGTCACGGCCATGACAAACGAGGAAAATAGGCCGACCTTCGGGTCGACGCCGGCGATGATCGAGAACGAGATCGCCTCCGGGATCAACGCGAGAGCGACGACGAGTCCGGCGAGGACCTCGCGGGTGAGGATGCGCGGGGTCTTCAGCGCGGTGAGCACCGAGGGGTCGGGCCGGTACCGGTTCCGGTCATCGGCGGTCGTGGTCGCTGTCGTCATGAGGCAGGCCTCCAAGGTCAGGGGCGGGTCAGGTGTGACACCATCAAAGAATGAGAGCGCGCGTCTGCGCGCAGCCCGACAGTGCCCCGCTCGGGGTCCGGCAGTTGGGAAGATGCCTGCGAAACATGCGGGCACGAAAGTCAACTCTAACGTAACGTGAGTGTTGAGGCGACTTGGGAAGGGAGCCGCGCTATGCCCGAGACCGGGATGATGCACATCGGGGAGCTCGCGGAGCGGACGGGGCTGTCGCTGCGCACGATCCGTCACTATGACCAGATCGGCCTGCTCGCTCCCTCGGGGCGCTCGGAGGGCGGGTTCCGCCTGTATACCGAGGACGACTACGACCGGCTCTTGCTCATCCGGCGAATGAAGCCGCTGGGGTACTCGCTGGAGCAGATGGGTGACCTGCTTCAAGCGCTGGAGAGTGCGCGCAGGGGGGATGCGTCGGGAGCGGACGGAGAACTCGCGTTGGCGCAGTTCCTGGATGACGCACAAGAGCGTCGAGTGAAGCTTGCCCAGCAGCTTGATGCTGCGGACGAGTTCATCGGGTTGCTCAGCGCTCAGATCGCGAAATAGTCGCCGCGTCTGCGTCGGGTGTTTGATGGGCGTCGGCGGTGGGTGGTTCGACGATCGTGGCGGAGTAGCGCAGCGCGGTTTCGATGCCGATGCCGAAGAGATCGCAGATTCGGCGGACGTCGCCGCCGGTCTGTTCGACTTCGTAGAGAATCCGGTCGGTGCGCAGCGCCTGGGCGGTGACACCGGCCTTCTTCCAGGGGAAGTTCCGGCAGGGCGGTGAGAGCCTGGGCGCGGTCTGGATGGTGACGAGCAGGTAGGGGTTCTTCGTCTCGGGCCAGCGCTTGGCACGGTGGTCGAGCCACGCGCTCAGGCGGGCGCGAACGGGTTTCGCGAGGGGGAGGGAACGGCCGTCGGGCATGCGCAGTCGTCCGTCGATGATGTCGGTGAGCTTGATGTGCTGCACTTGCGAAGTCATCAGGGCGTGGAAGGCGACGAGTGAGACGGCCAGCGCGACCGCGGGATCGGGATTGACCAGGGCGTCGCGGATCGCCGTGGGCTCCATCGGCAGCGGGAGGTTGCGTCTGGGGCCGCGCAGCGGGATCGCTTTCGTCGGGTCGATGAAGACCTGCTTGCGTCCGCGCAAGATCGTGAACAGGCTGCGGAAGCCGAGCATCATCGTGTGACGGGGCGACGGATCGTCGGGAAGCGCGGCGAGGATGTCTTCGGTGCCGATTCCGACGAGGCTGGTGCGTCCGCCTTCGACCCAGCGGGTGATCGCGGGGAGGATGCCGTACATCTGGCCTTTGACCGTCATCGTGTCGCGGGGCTGGCGGCGCGGCGGGGTCCTGGAGCCGTCGACCATGATGTCGCGCCAGAGCTCGAGCTGGGAGCGCATCGGCTCGGGAAGGGCATGGGTCTTGCGTTCGAAGAGCGTGGTGAAGGACGGCACCCGGTCGTCGATGAGGAGACCTGCGTCTTCGAGGACTTCGATGGTGGAGCGGATGTTGCCGTCGTCGCCACAAGAGCGCATCGCGAGGATGTCGGAGGCGCGGAAGCGCAGATTCGCGCCGGGGAACACGAGCTGCAGGATTTTCAGGGTGCGCCGGACCTGGTTGGTCTGTCGCTTTGGGTTATAGGACAAAGCGTGTGGATGGGATCTTGATCTAGGCCCGTCGTTGCAGGCGTGTCGAGGGGTGGTCTTAGTCCGGGACCCTTAGTCGTGAGAAACGACGCGAACACGACGACCTGTCTGGTATGCGGGCAACGGCTCGTGAAGAACGGAAGAACCGCTGCTGGAACGCAACGGTGGCGCTGCCCGGACTGCGGCGCATCGTCCGTCAGGAAACGCGTCGACCTGGTCCGCCGTAACCAGCTCCGGGAGTTCCTGGAATGGCTGCACGGAAAACACTCCCAGCACGAGCTCGGCGGAGCCAGCGCCGCACGGCAACTGCGACGCCGAACAGCCTGGTGCTGGGATATCGAACCCGCACTCGGTCCCGTCAAAACACGTCATCGCGTCATCCTCGTCGATGGGATCTATATCGGTTCCTGGTGCTCATTGATCGCGGTCACCGAAGACCTGCAAGTCCTGGCCTGGCAATGGTGCTCGACCGAGTCCTCGGCAGCCTGGTCCGCGCTCTTGACACGCATCCCGGCTCCCGAAGTTGTCGTGTGTGTGAACCGTCCCGGCTTTGATGCCGCTTCCTTTTGAGTTGAAAGGATGGCGTCATGCCAAAGAAGATTGATCCCGCGCTCCGCGAACGAGCAGTCAGGCTCGTGCTCGAACACCGCGCCGAGTATCCCTCGACCTCACAGGCAATCGCCGCGGTCGCACGGCAAGAAGGTATCGGTGCGGAATCACTCCGGCGCTGGGTCGCGCAAGCCGATATCGACGCAGGAGTCCGCGACGGGCAAACCAGCGCGGAAGCCGCAGAGATCAAACAACTCAAAGCACAGAACCGCAGGCTCCGGGAGGACGTCGCGATCTTGAAAGCAGCGACAACTTTCTTCGCGGGGGAACTCGACCCCCGCAACCGGTAATGCTGGGGTTCATCGACCACCTGCGCGCCGAGGGACACGCGGTCGAGTCGATCATTCGCGTCCTGCGGGAGCAGGGCGTGCAGATCGCCGCGCGCACCTACCGTGCCTGGAAACAAGGCCACGTCAGCACCCGCACCGTGACCGACGCGCTCGTGCTCGATGCCGTGCGTGACACGGCCTGGAACGTTGAGGAACGTCCCGACGGGACCCGCCGTCGACGACTGACTCCAGAGGGCTTGTATGGGCGGCGGAAGATGACCGCGCTGATCCGCCGTACTGCCATCGCGGACGCGTCTCGTGGTGCTGTCGACCGCGCTATGCGTGCCCTCGGACTCGTCGGGATCACGCGGGCGAAAGCCATCCGAACCACGATCCCCGCCAAGAACGCCGCGCGTGCCGGTGACCTCCTGAACCGCGACTTCACCGCACCACGGCCGGACCACACCTGGGTGACCGATTTCACCTATGTCCGCACGTGGGCCGGCTGGGTGTATGTCGCGTTCATCCTCGACGTGTTCTCGCAACGGATCGTGGCCTGGCACGCGCAGACCAGCAAACACACCGATCTCGTCATGACCCCGCTGCGGATGGCGTTGTGGGAACGCGACCGGCAGGGGCATCCAGTCGGACCCGGGCAATTGCGGCATCACTCCGATGCTGGGTCGCAATACACCTCGGTTGTGTTGACCGAACACCTGGCACTCGAGCAGATCGCACCATCAATCGGGTCCGTCGGCGACGCGTACGACTGTCAGTCTCTTTCTGCCCGATCTCGCGAGGATGGGGTAGTCCTGGCCGGAGTGTTCTGACCCTTGCTTACGATTGGCCCGCAGGGTGCCTTGGCGTTGATCTGTCGAGCCTCCGGCCGGGCGCGCAGTAACCGCTGCCGCCGGATCGGGCGTGACCTGATAGGAGCCTGGAGCAGTCTCGACAACGCGTCCCCATGACAGTCCTGTCCACCCGCCGGCGCCAGCGTGACACCACGCTAACGGCAGGAGAACAGAAGAACATGACCGAGATTGAGACCGCCCGTTCGGGGCACGTCGTTATCGGCGTCGACACCCACAAGCACATCCATGTCGCCGCGGTGATGGACTCGATCGGCGGGATCCTCTCGACGCTGACGATCCCGACCCATGCCGCCGGGTTCAGGCAGCTGCTGGAGTGGGCGGCGGGTTTCGGGAAGATCATCGCGTTCGGGATCGAGGGCACCGGTTCCTACGGGGCCGGACTGACCTCGTTCGTTGGCATAAGGTGATCGAGGTCTCACGACCCGATCGGCGGCTGCGCAGGCTCAACGGCAAGTCCGACACCCTGGACGCGGAGAACGCCGCCCGAGCCGTGCTCGCAGGGTTCGCGACCGCGATTCCGAAGACCGCGGACGGCGTCGTCGAGATGATCCGTCGGGACTGCCGAAGGTTTGGTTGACTCCAAGACCGCATGATTCCTGAGAGGGCGTCGTGCTGAAAGGATGGCAACCATGCCGAAGATCACCTACACCGACGAGTTCAAGCGCGACGCGGTCGCGTTGGTCGAGTCGGGTATCCCTCAAAAGCAGGTCGTCAAGGACCTCGGAGTGGCGAAAACCACGCTGCAGGCATGGCTCCGTGACGCGAGGTTCAAGTCCCATGGGATGACCCCGACCACCGATCCAGAGGCGCGCAAGGACATGTCGCAGGCACTGCGTCGGATCCGGGAGTTGGAGATGGAAAACGAGGTGCTACGGCGCGCGGCGGCGTATCTGTCGCAGGCTCACATCACGCCCCCAAAATGATCTATCCGCTCGTGAAGGAGATGGCCGCGGTCGGTGCCCGGGTGAGGGTGCCGGTGGCGGTCGCGTGCCGGATACTGGGATTCTCCAAACAGGGCTACTACAAGTGGCTCAAGCAACCGGTGTCAGCCCGTGAGGCCGAGGAGCAAGAGCTCATCTCGGTGTTGCATCAGCTTCACAACGACGACCCGGAGGGCGGCTACCGGGTGCTGGCAGACGACCTCGCTGAGTTGGGCTACGAGTTGTCCGAGCGCAGAGTGTGGCGGTTGTGCCGGGTCGCCGGCATCCAATCGGTGTTCACCACGCGGAAGACTCGCTACAAGAAGGCCGGCGCGCCGGTTCACGATGACCTGGTCAACAGGCAGTTCAGCGCCGACGGCCCCAACGAGCTATGGCTGACCGACATCACCGAGCACCGCACCCGCGAGGGCAAGGTCTACCTGTGTGCGATCAAGGACGTGTTCTCCAACCGGATCGTCGGCTACTCGATCGATTCACGGATGAAGGCCCGGATCGCCGTCAACGCGCTCGAGATGGCAGTGGCCCACCGAGGCCGGCCCGCTGGGGTGATCGTCCATTCCGATAGAGGCTCCCAATTCCGGTCGCGCCGCTTCCGCAAAGCGCTGAAGCGCCACAGGCTACGTGGCTCGATGGGCAGGGTCGGGGCATGTGGCGATAACGCCGCGATGGAGTCGTTCTTCGCGCTCCTGCAGAAGAACGTCCTCGACCGTCGATCCTGGGGCACACGAGAGGAACTGCGCCTGGCCATCGTGTCCTGGATCGAGGGCAAGTACCACCGCAAACGCCGTCAACGCCGACTCGGGAAACTCACCCCCATCGAGTTCGAACTCATCATGAACCCAGCCGCTACACTGGCGGCATAAACCCGGAGGTCAACCAAACCTTCAGCGGACCCGTCAGCTGAAAGTAGCGCACGATACCGCGGTGAAGGACCGCACCGGCGCGATGGTCACTCTCAAAGCGATGCTCGTCCACGCCACCGAGGAGCTGCGCAAGGAAACCGCGAAGAAGACGCAGAAGATGGTCGCGAGGCACTGCGCCGCGCTCCGCCCCCGCGGGCTGGCCACACCGGAGGACGCGAACCGTCATGCGCTCCGCTCGATCGCGAGACGCTGGATCGCCCTGAACGAGGAGATCAAAGACCTCGAAGCACAGATCGAGCAGCTCGTGCTCCAGCGCGCACCGCACCTGCTGGACGAGTTCGGGATCGGTGTCGACACCGCCGCAGAGATTCTCATCGTCGCGGGAGACAACCCTGAACGCATCAAGAGCGAGGCCGCGTTCGCGAAACTCGCCGGGATCAGCCCCGTCCCCACCGGGAGCGGGATGACCAGCGGGAAGCATCGCATCAACCACGGTGGCCATCGGCAGCTCAACGCGGCGATCTACCGGACCGTCATCGTCAGGATGCGATTCCACGAACCCACCATCGCCTACGTCGCCCGACGCACCGCCGAGGGCAAGAGCAAACGAGACATCATCCGCTGCCTGAAACGCTACGTGATCCGCGAGGTCTACCACCTCGTGAAGACCGACCCGAGAACCGGCGAAATCATGAGTTGACAACTATAGGAGCATCAACGCGCTGATGGAATCGATCAACGGCCTGTACAAAGCCGAATGCGTCCGCACCACCGTCTTCCACGACGGCCCGTACAAGACCATCACCGACGTCGAATACGCGACCGCTGGCTGGGTCGACTGGTACAACCACCGACGGCTCCACGGTAGCCTCGGAATGGTCAGCCCCGACGAATACGAGGCGGCCTACTACACGGCACTCACCCGAGCGCCGATCCCCGCATAGCAGCGGCACAGAACCCGGGACGGTTCATCTCGGTGAGAGTCATACCTGCAGTCCTACGCGGCCGCCGACTGGCACGGTATAGCTCCTCACAGAACTCATGCGCGCCTACCGGCCGGTCTTAACGGCCCTGGAAAAACCTGCCCGTGGCCCTCGTCGGACGCATGCACTCAGGCTTGACGGGGTGTCGCGTGAGGGGAATGTCAGAGTCGCGCGGTTCCTCGTATGGGCTCCGTTAGGACGCCTGTATCACGGTGGTCGGCGGGTGTTTGATCGGGAGTTGCACCCGCATCTCGGGTTGCGCGGCTAGTAGTCCTGCTGTCGCTTTTGTCCGAATGGAGCTTGTCTTGCTTGACATCGTCTACGTGCTGGGCGTGATCGTCCTGTTCGTGGCTGTCGGCCTCGTGGGGAAGGCGGTGGAGAAGCTGTGATCGTATTCGAGCTCCTCGCTGCCGGTCTCGCCATCGCCGCAGTCGTCTATCTTGTGTTCGCCCTCGTGAAGCCGGAGCGTTTCTGATGGAGTGGGGCCTTCTCATCGCGGGCGTCGCCACGCTCGCCCTCGCCCTCGGTCTGCTGTATCGCCCCGTCGGGGATTACATGGCCTGGACCTTTACGACACGAAAGGACTGGGGTGTCGAGCGCGGCATCTACAAGGTCATCGGTGTCGATCCGAAGCAGGAGCAGTCTTGGCAGGCGTATCTGCGATCGGTGCTGTACTTCTCGATCGTCGGCGTGCTTCTGCTTTTCTTACTGCAACGCACCCAGCAGTGGTTGCCGTACTCCCTCGGTAACGAGAACGTCGAATCGGGGGTCGCGTTTAACACGGCGATCTCGTTTGTGACGAACACGAACTGGCAGGCGTATTCGGGTGAGGCGCTGTCCTACACTGTCCAGTTCGCTGGTCTCGCCGTGCAGAACTTCGTGTCGGCGGCGACCGGCATCGCTGTCGCGATCGCCCTCGTGCGTGGTTTCGCGTACCGGAGGTCGGGGACGATCGGCAACTTCTGGGTCGACCTCGTCCGCGGCACGTTCCGCATCCTGCTGCCGCTGTCGATCGTTGCAGCGATCGTTCTGATCGCCGGCGGTGTCGTGCAGAACTTCAACGGATACGTTGATGTGACCACAATCACCGGGGGCACGCAGACGATCCCGGGTGGCCCGGTCGCTTCCCAGGAAGCGATCAAGGAACTGGGCACGAACGGCGGTGGCTTCTACAACGCCAACGCTTCGCACCCGTTCGAGAACCCGACCGGCTGGACCAGCCTGTTCCAGTGCTTCCTGATCCTGCTGATCCCGTTCTCTCTTCCCCGTGCGTTCGGGAAGATCGTGGGCGACAACCGTCAGGGATACGCGATCCTCGCCGTCATGGGCACCCTCTACCTTGCCTCGACGTTCACGCTCGCCGTGTTCGAGTTCGCCGGCCGCGGCACCGCGCCCGAACTCGCCGGCGCGGCGATGGAAGGCAAGGAAACCCGCTTCGGCCTGGTGCAGTCCGTCATCTACGCCTCGACGACCACGCTGACTTCGACTGGGTCGGTGAACTCGATGCACGACTCTTACACTGCTCTTGGCGGAATGATGCCGATGCTGAACATGCTGCTGGGCGAGATCGCACCGGGTGGTGTGGGCGCAGGCCTGTACGGAATGCTGATCATCGCGGTGATTGCCGTGTTCGTCGCAGGGCTTCTCGTGGGCCGCACGCCGGAGTACCTGGGCAAGAAGATCGGCCCTCGTGAGATGAAGCTCGCGAGCATGTACATCCTCGTGATGCCGATCCTCGTTCTCGGCGGTGTGGCACTCAGCTTCGCGATCCCCGCATTGCGGGGCAGCATCGTCGATGAGTCGCTTGCGAATACCGGATCGCACGGTCTGTCTGAGGTGATCTACGCGTTTGCCTCCGCGTCGAACAACAACGGGTCTGCGTTCGCGGGTTTGACGGCCAGCACTCCGTGGCTGACCGCCGCACTCGGCGTCGCGATGCTGCTGGGCCGGTTCCTGCCGATCGCTCTCGTCCTGGCGCTGGCCGGGTCGCTGGCCGCGCAGGACAAGGTCCCCGCCACGGCTGGCACGCTGCCGACACACCGCCCACTGTTCGTCGGCCTCACGGTCGGCACCGCGGTCCTGGTGACCGCACTCGTCTTCTTCCCCGTTCTCACGCTGGGTCCCCTGGCGGAAGGGCTGCTGTAAACCATGTCCACCATCACTCACACCCCGTCATCCCCAGAAACAGCGAAGCAGCCCGCAACGGCTGCTCCGCGAAAGACCCTCACCTGGGCGCACGTGCGCGCAGCGCTCCCCGGAGCACTGCGTAAGCTCAACCCTCGCGATCAGTGGCGCAACCCCGTCATGTTCATCGTTTGGGTCGGCGCCGCCCTCACGACACTGCTGGCGATCACCGAACCGTTCCTCGGCGGTCCCGCCGCCTCCGGTGGCACCAGCGTCCCGTGGTCGTTCACCTGGATCATCGCCGTCTGGCTGTGGCTGACCGTCGTGTTCGCGAACCTCGCCGAGTCGATCGCGGAAGGCCGTGGCAAAGCGCAGGCAGACACGCTGCGCAAAACCCGCACCAGCACCACGGCGCATCGTCTCGTCAGCTACCACCCGACTACGGATGCGCCGGCGGAGGAAGCCCTCATCAAAGATGTGTCATCGGCCGATCTACGTCTCGGAGACATCGTTGTTGTCTCGGCCGGAGAGCTGATCCCCGGTGACGGCGACATCGTCTGGGGCATCGCAAGCGTGGACGAATCCGCCATCACCGGCGAGTCCGCACCCGTAGTCCGTGAGTCCGGGGGTGACCGCTCCGCAGTCACCGGCGGCACCCGTGTGCTGTCGGACCGGATCGTAGTGCGCATCACCTCCAAGCCGGGCGAGACGTTCGTGGACCGGATGATCGCGCTCGTTGAAGGTGCCGCCCGCCAGCGCACCCCGAACGAGGTCGCGCTGAACATCCTGCTCGCGTCGTTGTCGATCGTGTTCGTCGTCGTCGCGCTCACTCTCAACCCGATCGCGTCCTACCCGGCGAGCCCGGCGAGCATCACCGTCTTGGTCGCGCTGCTGGTCTGCCTCATCCCGACAACGATCGGCGCGTTGCTCTCGGCCATCGGCATCGCAGGGATGGATCGGCTGGTGCAGCGCAATGTGCTCGCGATGTCCGGACGTGCGGTCGAAGCAGCCGGTGACGTGACGACCCTGCTGCTGGACAAGACCGGCACCATCACCTACGGAAACCGCCGCGCCAGCGCCTTCGTCCGCCTCGACGGGGTCCGTGAACAGGAACTCATCGAAGCCGCCGCCCTATCCTCACTCGCCGACCCGACCCCTGAAGGCAAGTCCATCGTCGAACTCGCTCACTCCGAGGGCATCGACGTGACGACCGACCCTCGTGGTGAGATCGTGCCGTTCACCGCGCAGACCCGCATGTCGGGACTCGACTTGTCCGACGGCACGCAGATCCGCAAGGGCGCCGGGAGCGCGATCGTCGGCTGGCTCGAGGAGGACGGAGCGCGGCTGCCCAGCAGCGAACTGGCCGAACTCGACGAGCACGTCGAGCACATCTCCCAGTCCGGCGGAACCCCCCTGGTCGTCGCCGTGAAGTCCGCAAACGGGACGCGCCGGGTCCTCGGCGTCGTCCATCTCAAGGACATCGTGAAGGAAGGACTGACCGAGAGGTTCGCGGAACTGCGCGCAATGGGCATCCGCACCGTGATGGTGACCGGTGACAATCCGCTCACCGCCGCGGCGATCGCCAAGGAAGCCGGCGTCGACGACTTCCTCGCCGAGGCGACCCCGGAGCAGAAACTCGCCTACATCCGCAAGGAGCAGGAGGGCGGCAACCTCGTCGCGATGACCGGTGACGGCACCAACGACGCCCCCGCGCTCGCGCAGGCAGACGTCGGCGTCGCGATGAACACGGGCACGTCGGCGGCGAAAGAGGCCGGCAACATGGTCGATCTCGACTCCGACCCGACCAAACTCATCGACATCGTCGCCATCGGCAAGCAACTGCTCATCACCCGGGGAGCGCTCACCACGTTCTCGATCGCCAACGACATCGCGAAATACTTCGCGATCATCCCCGCGATCTTCATGGGCGTGTTCCCGCAACTCGCGGCGCTGAACATCATGGGGCTGCACTCACCGGCATCCGCCGTGCTGTCCGCGGTGATCTTCAACGCGATCGTGATCGTCTTCCTCGTTCCTCTCGCCCTGCGCGGCGTGAAGTACAGGCCGATGAATGCATCGAAGATCCTCGGCCGCAACCTTGCCGTCTACGGCTTGGGCGGCATCATCACCCCCTTCATCGGCATCTGGCTCATCGACCTGCTCGTGCGCCTGATCCCCGGCTTCTGACACCTTCGAAAAGGAACACACATCATGAACACTGCCACCCGCAGTGGCGGACGCACCTTGTGGGTCGCCACCCGCGCCCTGCTCATGTTCACCGTCGTCCTCGGAATCGGCTACACCCTGCTGATCACCGGGATCGGGCAGCTCGCCTTTCCCGCGCAAGCGAACGGAGCCCCGCTGACCACGAAAGATGGAGACGACGTCGGCTCGTCGCTGATCGGACAATCGTTCACCGACGAGGACGGGAACCCGCTGCCGGAATACTTCCAGAGCAGACCCTCGGCGGCCGGTGACGGGTACGACGGCACCTCCTCCTCCGGTACCAACCAGGGACCCGAGAACGAGGACCTCATCGCCGTGATCGCCGAGCGCAAGACCCAGATCGCGGAGTTCAACGGGGTAACCGAGGATGAAGTACCCGCCGACGCGGTCACTGCATCCTCCTCAGGACTCGACCCGCACATCAGTCCCGAGTACGCGGCGATTCAGATCAACCGGGTCGCCGAAGCCCGCGGCATCCCCGCTGAGCAGGTGCGGGAACTGGTCGAGGCGCACACCCAGGGGCCGGATGCCGGCTACCTGGGAGAATCGAGGGTGAATGTGCTGGAACTGAATATCGCCCTGGACGAGTTGGAGGACTAATCATGCCGAATCGGGGGCAGCTACGGGTGCTGCTCGGGGCTGCTCCCGGCGTCGGCAAGACCTTCACCATGCTGGAGGACGGTCGGCGCCTGCTCGGAGAGGGGAAGGACGTCGTCCTCGGGATCGTCGAGACCCACGGCCGGGCTGCCACCGCCACGATGACTGAGGGTATCCCCGCCGTCCCGCGTGCCCTCGTCGAACATCGTGGCGTCACGCTTGAGGAGATGGATTTGGAAGCGGTGCTGGACCGCAAGCCTGCCGTCGCGCTCGTCGACGAACTCGCGCACACCAACGCACCCGGGTCGAAGAACGACAAACGGTGGCAGGACGTCGAAGAACTCCTCGCTGCGGGGATCGACGTGATCTCCACCCTCAACATCCAGCACATCGAATCTCTCAACGATGTCGTTGAGCAGATCACCGGCGTCCCGCAGCGCGAGACCGTCCCGGATAGCTTCCTGCGCGGGGCCGAGCAGATCGAGGTCGTCGATCTCGCGCCCCAAGCCCTCCGGGATCGGCTCAGCGGCGGGTTCGTGTACCCGGCTGAACGCATCGATGCCGCCCTGTCGAACTACTTCCGTCTCGGGAATCTCACCGCGCTGCGCGAACTCGCCCTCATCTGGCTCGCCGATGAAGTCGACCAAGCGTTGAAGGGATACCGGAAAGATCACGGCATCGATAGCACCTGGGAGGCCCGAGAACGCGTCGTCGTCGCCCTTACCGGCGGCCCCGAGGGCGAAACACTGCTGCGTCGCGGCGCACGCATCGCCGCCCGTTCCGCCGGCGGAGAACTCATCGCCGTGCACATCACCAGCCAAGACGGGCTCCGCTCAGGCAACCCGGCAACCTTGGCAGAGCAGCGGGCGCTCGTGGAGAAACTCAACGGCACCTACCACCAGGTCATCGGCGACGACATCCCCACCGCGCTGGTGGAGTTCGCCCGCTCCGTCAACGCCACCCAGCTCGTCCTCGGCGCCAGCCGCCGCGGACGAGTTACCGCAGCATTCACCGGACCCGGCATCGGCGCGACTGTGGTCCGCGAGTCCGGCGACATCGACGTGCACATGGTCAATCACGCCGCCGCCGGGAAACGCTTCACCCTGCCGCCGCTCACCGGGTCACTCACTCGTAAACGTCGCATTCTCGGGTTCGTTGTCGCACTTCTCGGCGGTCCTGCCCTCACTGCACTGCTGACGCTGTTTCGTAGCGAAGACTCCATCACCACGGACGTTCTCTCCTATCAGCTCCTCGTCGTCATCGTCGCCCTGGTCGGTGGGATCTGGCCGGCCCTGTTCGCTGCGGTGCTGTCCGGGATCACCCTGGATTTCCTGTTCATCGAGCCGTTGTACACGATCCACATCCACCAGTCCCACCACCTCCTTGCCCTCATCCTGTACGTCGTGATCGCGAGCCTGGTGAGCTTCATCGTCGACCGTGCCGCCCGCTACACCCGTGCTGCCCGCAGATCCGCCGCCGAATCCGAACTCATCCAGACCATCGCCGGCAGCGTCCTGCGTGGTGACAACGCGATCCAGGCACTCATCGACCGCACCCGCGAAGCATTCCAACTCCCCGGCGTCCGTCTCATGCGCGGCGACGACGTCCTCGCCAGGTCGGGTGAACCCGTGCCCGACAACCACCACACCAGCATCCGCGTCACCGACGACACCACCCTCGAACTGCACGGCCCCGATCTCGCCGCGGCGGAGCAACGCCTCCTTGCGGTCGTCTCCGCCCAACTCACCGCCGCCCTCGAACACCAGCACCTCACCCAGACGGCGAAGCAGATCGAACCGATCGCAGCATCCGACCGGGTCCGCGGCGCCCTTCTGTCGGCTCTCAGCCATGATCTGCGCCGCCCGCTGGCAGCAGCAGCAGCTGCCGTCGGCGGGCTCAAAGCGGCAGGACCCGACCTGGCGTCCAATGACAAGAAGGAACTCCTCGACACCGCCGATGAGAGCCTCGCAGCCCTCGCGGCCCTCGTCACCGACCTCCTCGACGTCAGCCGACTACAAGCCGGGGTCCTCACGATCGCCGACATCCCCACCGACCCGGCAGAGACCATCGCCCCAGCCCTCGACGAACTCCACCTCGGACCCACCGACGTCACCCTCAACCTCGCCCACGATGACGCGCTCGCCGACGCCGACCCCGTACTCCTGCAACGAGTCCTGGTGAACCTCCTCGCCAATGCCCACCGCTACACCCCGGCCGGCACACCGATCCATGTCAGCACCAGCACCTTCGGTGACCGGCTCGAGATCCGCATCATCGACCGCGGCCCCGGCATCCCGCCCGAGAAGCTTGACGACATCTTCCTACCCTTCCAACGCCTCGGCGACACCGACAACACCACCGGCCTCGGCCTCGGCCTCGCACTCTCCCGCGGGTTCATCGAAGCGATGCACGGCACCCTCACCCCCGAAGACACCCCCGGGGGCGGGCTCACCATGGTCATCTCCCTCAACACCACCAGCACCAGCCAGGAGCAATCATGAGAATCCTGATCGCCGATGACGACCCGCAGATCCTCCGCGCCCTGCGCATCACGCTCACCGCCAAGGGCTACCAGATCTTCACCGCCGCCGACGGTGCCGAAGCGATCGCCGCCGCCATCGACCGCCACCCCGACATCTTCCTCATCGACCTCGGCATGCCCAAGCTCGACGGCATCGAAGTCATCCACGGCATCCGCGGCTGGTCGCAGGCACCCATCCTCGTCGTCTCCGGACGTGCCGGCGCTGCTGACAAAGTCGAAGCCCTCGACGCCGGCGCGGACGACTACATCACCAAACCCTTCGCCGTCGAAGAACTCCTCGCCCGCATCCGCGCACTCACCCGCAGAGTCCCCCCAGGTGACGCCACCCCCGTCGTCCACCTCGGCGCGGTGACCATCGACCTCGCCGCGCACAGCGTCACCCGCGACACTCCCGACGGGCAAAAGCAGATCCGCCTCACCCCCACGGAATGGCAGTTCATCGACATCCTCATCCGCAACGCCGGGAAGCTCGTCACTCGCCAAACCATCCTCACCACCATCTGGGGCACCGAACACGCCGAAGACACCGGCTACCTCCGCCTCTACGTCTCCCAGCTGCGACGCAAGCTCGAAGAAGACCCCACCAACCCCGTGCATCTCCTGACCGAGCCGGGCATGGGGTACCGTCTCGACGGCATGACCACCTGACCTTCGCGACGCCGACGCAACCATGCGTATCCTCGACACCCTCGGTGAGCTGCTGTACTGGAGCGGTGTGATCATCGGCGTCCCTTTCGCCATCGCCGCCCCGTCATCCGCGCCGTCGACGGGCCCCGCCTCGCCACGAACGTCACCATCGTCGAGGACCTCGACCAGAGAGACCGATCGTGATGTGGAGCGTGCAGGACCGCACATACACGCGCCCCTCACAGCACGCGACGAGATCCGTGACCGCGACTCGACAAGCGTCACAGGTTTCGTATCAGAACGCGATCCAGAGAGGCTTGAACTTGGGTCTGCTGCACGGATAGGTGACATCTGATCTGGCTTGCCCGGGAGGGCGGCCTGGAAGGATGTCATTGTGCCCAAGCCCTATCCCAGCGAGTTCCGTGATGACGTTGTGCGCGTCGCGCGGGATCGCGAGCCCGGAGTTACGATCGAGCAGATCGCGAAAGATTTCGGCGTCCACCCGATGACCCTGCAGAAATGGTTGCAGCGCGCCGCTGTTGACGACGGCGCGAAGCCCGGCGTTACGCGGACCGAGGCCGCGGAGACCAGGG